>JAGLJE010000001.1 GCA_023142645.1 Candidatus Altimarinota bacterium
CAAGTTTTAGATTTTCGATTCAGTTAAAATGGAGAAGTGGAAAAATTACCAAAAAATCCCGTTATTGGAATCGTCGGAGGAAGAGGAGTTCTCGGTCGAGTTTTTCGTGAAGCTTTTGAAGATGCTGGCTTTGAAGTTTTGATTTCAGGGAGAAAGCCGAACGGAAAGAAAATTTTGTCAAATAAAAATCTTGTGAAAGTTTCGGATGTCGTGATCGTCTCCGTTTTTTTGAAAGACACGGAAAAAGTGATTCGAGAACTTGTTCCATTGCTGTCTTCGAGACAACTTTTTGTTGATTTCGCGAGTTTAAAATCGAGACCAGTCGCAGCAATGCTGAAGTCGAAAGCGGAAGTGGTCGGACTACATCCAATGTTTGGCGGGGTGAAAAATTTGCGTGGGAAAAACATTTTCGCGTGTCCAGCTCGCGGAAAAAAATGGTGGCGATGGTTACGAAAAATTTTGGAAGATTCCGGCTTGAAGATTCACGAAATTTCTCCGCAAAAACACGATGAACTCACAGCAGTTCATCAAGCTGCCACGCATCTTTCGAATCTCGCATTCGCGCAACTTTTGAGGAAACGGAAAATTGCTCCCGCAAAACTTTTCAAAATCGCTTCGCCAAGCACGCAACTTCTTTTACTCACAATCGGGAGGATGTTAAATCAAGATTTGGAAATGTACGCCGATATTTCACTCACAAATCCAGCAATGAAAAAAACGGCAACAGAACTCACGAATATTTTTGGCGAACTCACGAACGAAGTGACAAACAGTGAAAGGGCAAAACTGCTTAAAAACTTCGAGGAAGCTAGTAAATTTTTTGGGAAATGGAAAGATTTCGCAGAAAAAGAAAGCGAGAGAATTTTTGAAAATTTAACTGAAAAAGAAACTCCAACAGTTTCACAAAGCAAAATTGAAGTCAAAAAAACTCAAAAAAAGGTTGATTTTGCCGTGCTTGGTCAAAACACCCAAACTCAGCTTGCAATGTTTAGATTCGCGAAAAAAATTGGATTAATCGGAGATAGGGATAAAGAAATAACGATAGCATTTCACAAGGAAGGCTTCTCTCCTAAATCTACAATACCAAAAGTTTTTGAAGCCGTTACAAAAAAAGCAGCAAAATGGGGATTTATACCGTTAGAAAATTACTCAATTGGTCCGGTGCGAGAAACCATGAGGCAACTTTTTGAAGCTAATGGAAAAATTAAAATTTGGAGTGAATTTACTCATGAAATTCACCATGCCCTTTTTGGAAGAAAAGATTTAAGTAATGAGATAAATAATATTTTTGCTCACCCGCAAGCACACGCTCAATGTGATAAGTTCTTGAGAAAAAATTACCCCAAAGCTAATTTAGCTCCAGTGGCAAATGCAGGAGAAGCGATCAGGCTAGCTGTAAAAAATTCAGATGCTTTAGCAATCGGACCTTCGGGAATTATCCCGCAAGGATTAATCTCTGTACAAAACAAGATTGAGGATGACAAAAATAATCTCACAAGATTTGTAGCCATCTGTAAAAGCCCCCCTACTAAATGGGGTGTCCCGCAAATCAGAACGAGGCATCATCCACAAAAAACCGCGCTCACCTTCTTCTTTCGAGAAAATCGCTCCGGTCAGCTAGCGGCAGCACTTGAAATTTTTGCACAGCAGAAAATTAATTTATCGAGAATTGAAAGCATCCCGACTGAAAAAAAGCGTGGTGAATTTTTCTTTTTTACAGAATGCGAGCTAAATCCACGGCTTCCGGCAGCATTGAAAAAACTTTCGAAAATTGCGAGCGTGGTAGAATTGGGAAACTATTAATTTTCGTATGCTACAACAATTTATCGAAAAATTACGC
>JAGLJE010000010.1 GCA_023142645.1 Candidatus Altimarinota bacterium
AAGATAAAATCGCGGAGAAACTCCTTCTGTAAATTTTTCGCGATAAATTTTTTCAATCCAGTTTTCTTCGCTTTTTCACGAATCTCGGCGAGATTTTCGACTTCCTGCCCAAGATCCGCAAGGAAACCGATCACTTCGAATCCTCTTTGAATTAAAAAATGCGCAATCACAGTCGTGTCGAGACCACCGGAGTAAGCAAGAATAATTTTTTTGGAAAAAGTTTTCATGAACCTAAATTTATAATTTCGCGATAAAATAAACCGAAATTCCGATTAAAAATACGGAAACAATAATAAAAATCCAAGTAATGGATTTCGTTCGTGGAGAAATGTAAGAATAACGAAAAGCGTGATGCACCGCGAATCCGGCAAAAATAAAAAAAGCTGTGAGGAGTAGCCCGTAAAGAATATAAATTACAACTTGCATCGCGGAAAGATTTTAGCGGGGAGATTGATGGAATGAAAGCAGCAGCCAGCAACTAATTTTTGCGAGCATGTGCCAAAATCACCTAATTGATTTAAAAAGTTGACGAGAAAGTGGGGGAAGAATACACTCTCCGAAATTTTTTTATTTTAACCACATTCAAAATGAATTCTCTCGTCTCTCGTCTACTGAAAAACTGGGAAATGTTACTGCTTCCAATTTTGGCAGTCCTCGCTTTTCAAGTCATGACAAATGTCTTCGCAAGTGATGGTAGTGAATCAGCAGGTCACAGTGACGCAGCGACAACTTTTCTTTGGCTGGCAATTGTTTTGATTGCCGCGAAATTGAGCAGCTTCGTAGAAAAATTTGGACAGCCGGCAGTTTTGGGTGAACTCGTAATCGGTGTGATCCTCGGTAATCTCGTGCTGCTCGGGTTAAATTTTTTCGAACCGATTAAAACGAATCCTCATATTATTTTTCTCTCAGAATTAGGTGTTGTAATTCTGCTTTTTCAAATCGGGCTGGAATCACAAATCGATGAAATGAAAAAAGTGGGAATGAGAGCTCTCCTTGTAGCGATAATCGGCGTGGTAGCACCTTTCGTGAGCGGAACTTATCTGATCGGACCATGGCTTTTCCCCGGATTGGAGACGACGACTTATATTTTTATCGGCGCGACTCTCGCCGCCACTTCAGTAGGAATCACCGCACGGGTTTTCCGTGATTTCAAAAAATTACAAACGAAAGAGGCGCGAATCGTACTCGGAGCAGCCGTAATCGACGATGTTTTGGGATTGATAATTCTCGCAGTGGTATCAGCGATGGCGACTGCGGGAAGTGTGGAACTCGGAGAAATCGGCATCATCGTGATAAAAGCATTTGCTTTCCTCGCGGGAGCAATCCTCCTCGGACAGCTGCTCGCGGCAAGATTGGGTAAACTTTTTGCAAAAGTGAACGCGGGCGTTGGAATGAAATTCACACTCGTAATTTGTTTCGGCTTGTTGCTCGCCTACTTCGCGCAACAAATCGAGCTGGCTCCGATTGTCGGAGCATTCGCGGCCGGTTTGATGCTTGATTCAGTCCATTTTCGTTATTTCAAAGATCCAAAAATCGTGGCTGAACTTCGCGAACACATGAAAGGCTACGAACAGACGGAGGCGAATCAGCATCTTTTAAAAAAGATCGAGAAGCATGGTCGGCGCCACATTGAAGATTTAATCGAGCCGATCGGTCATTTTCTCGTTCCGATTTTTTTCGTAGCAACAGGAATGAGCGTAAATCTCGAATCACTTTTTGACGTGAAAATTGTCCTCCTCGCACTCGGGATCACGGCGGTAGCCATCATCGGAAAAATGGTGAGCGGATTGGCGGCGGGGAAAGGCGTGAATCGAATGATCGTCGGAATTGGAATGGTGCCACGCGGCGAGGTCGGTCTGATTTTTATTTCAATCGGACGAGGACTTGGCGTGATCTCAGAGGAACTTTTTTCCGCGCTCGTCGTGGTAATTATTCTCACTACTTTAATCACCCCACCGGTTTTGGCGGTGCTTTTGAGACGACAGAAGTAATTTCAAATTTCTGGAGCCATCCTCTTTGTAAATTATCGTGGTGCAATATATTCCACAAGTTTAGTGACTGGAAGCCTAATTTAAGTGCTAAATTTTTTCTATAACCCCTATTTCTATTAAGGAGGGAATTTTTTGAATCAATTATTCAAACAGATTTTCACTCGCTCGCAACTTATCTTGTTTGAAAAATAAGCGGAAAGTTGTTAAAATAATTGGATTTCTAACAAAAACAAAATGCATCACCCTCACCCCTCGCGCTTCCTAAAAACTGCAAGTTTCGTAATTGCTTTTGGAGTTCTCCTTTTTGGTACTATCTTTCACGAAAAAAATGCGAATCTTATTCCGAAAATTAAGCCAAACTTGAATGAAGCGAGTATTGCCGCGGTGACTGCGGAGAATTTAATTCCGATAGAAATCGGCGATTGCCAGCAAAACGCGGAAAGCGACGAATCAGAAAAAAGTATTTTCGCGAACATGGGCAGTCTCGATAAAGTAATCACCGGAGCCACCGTTCTCGATTTAAATTTTTGGAATCCTCTCGTCGCCGCAATCCAAGAGGATCAAATCGAAGTAAAAATCGAGGAATCAGGCAAAGAATACGAATTCGTGGTGAAAGACGGACAATTTGATTTTTGGAAATGCGTACTCACGGAAATTCCGCTTTTTTCTTCCTTCTCGGAAACTACAATGAAAAACAAGTTTTTCAGCAAAACCGCCATTTTTGAATCGCAAATTGAAAAATTCGACTACACGATTGGAAATGTCGGCGAAGTCGAACTGTTTTTGAATTTCGCGGAGCTCCCAGCTGGTCACCGAATTTTGGAAACTACCGTGCTTGCGGGGGAAAAAACTTTTTTTAAGATTTTTGAAGTGGAGCTATTCGAAGGAATGAATTACAACGATTTACGAAAGGATTTACGCGATCGCGTAGGAATCACGAATCTCCGACCAGCTGTTTTTGGGACGGATTCTTATTATTGGATGTGGGGCGAGGAAAATCGAATGGCCGCCTCCGTTTTTTCGATTGAAGGAAAAATTTTCGGTGTAAGTTATCAAACCGCCCACTTTCACCACATCCGAAGAGTAATTGATTCGCTACTGAAGGAATTCAAAAATGTCAATCTCGGAAGTTTGGACAATGAAATCGTGGAAGCAACCGAGTCCGAAAGTACAGAAAACATCTTCACGGAAAATCTTTCCAGCAACATTTTAAAAATTACTCCGATTGATGCTTTAAAAGAAACAGAAAGTGCCGAAACAATGACAGCAGAAGAATTCGATGAATTCACTCCAATTGAAATCCCAAAAGAAGCTCTCGAAAATACGGAAAATCTAGTCAAGAATCTGCCGATTGATTTGGATTTTTAACTTTGACGGCATTTTTCGAAAAACTGTGGAAGCTGCTAAAATTACGAAGCTTTAATTTTTTTGATGCTTGAAACTGCTTTCCGCACGCACGCGTGCGACGATTTGACTTCGAAAGAAGTTGAAAAAGAAGTAACACTCGCGGGATGGGTTGATCGGCGGCGTGATCACGGCGGGTTGATTTTCATCGATCTCCGCGACCGTTTTGGGATCACGCAAATCGTCACCGATCCTGAGCTATCAGGCGGTGCGCACAAAATCTTTGAAAATGCGAGACCGGAGTGGGTACTACAAATTTCGGGAAAAGTCCGTGCACGACCGGATGGGCAGACGAATAAAAAAATGACGACCGGCGAGATTGAAGTTTTGGTGAGCGAGGTAAAAATTTTGAACGAAGCGGAAACTTCCCCGTTCGAAATCGCTGAGGAACACGATGAAAATGAGGAGGTGCGAATGAAATTTCGTTACCTCGATTTACGACGGAAGCGGATGCAGCGAAATCTCGTTCTCCGCCACCAAGTTTTGCAGGCGACACGGAAATTTTTCTACGAAAAAAAATTCGTGGAAATCGAAACGCCGATTTTGATTAAAGGCACCCCTGAAGGCGCACGCGAATACATCGTCCCTAGTCGTGTACATCCCGGAAAATTTTATGTGCTGCCCCAATCGCCGCAGCAGCTGAAACAGCTTTCAATGGTCGCCGGCTTCGATCGTTACATGCAAATCGCGCGTTGCTTCCGCGATGAAGATCAGCGAGGCGACCGTCAACCGGAATTCACGCAAATGGATTTAGAAATGAGTTTCGTAGATGCGGAAGATGTGATGAAAATTAATGAAGAGGCGTTACTTTCGATCGTGAAAGAGTGCCGACCGGATGCCAAAATTTCAGCAGAAAAATTTCCGCGCTTCACTTTCGATGAAGCGATGAATCGATTCGGGAAAGATTCGCCCGACATCCGCATCCCACTGGAAATCGTGGATGTTTCAAAAGAATGTGAGAATTGCGGTTTCGGAATTTTCGCGGACGCGGTAAAAAATGGCGGGGTCGTAAAAGTTTTGCGAGTGCAGAACGGTGCGAATTTTTCGAGAAAAGAAATCGACGCACTTGAAGAGGCGGCGAAAATTTATGGGGCGAAGGGGCTCGCGTGGATAAAAATTTCGGAGAAATTCGAAGGCGTACCCGCCGCAAAATTGGGTGAAGATTTAACAAAAAAAATTGCCGAAAAAGTCGGCGGAGAAAAGGGAGACATCTTGCTTTTCGCTGCCGATAAATGGGAAGTCGCGTGTGAAAGTTTGGGAGCAGTGCGGATCGCGGCAGCAGAGAAACTTGAACTTTTGAAAGATAAAGAAAATGAATTTGCGTTTTGCTGGATTACCGATTTTCCGATGTTTAAAAAGGATGAGGAAACCGGCGAAATCGGCGCGGTACACCACCCTTTCACCCGACCGAAAAAAGAGGATGAGGAGCTGCTGAATTCTAATCCGCTCGCGACAAAAGCGGAGGCTTACGATATCGTTTTGAATGGCTATGAAATCGGCGGTGGATCGGTTCGAATTCACGAATCCAATTTGCAAAAAAAGATTTTCGATATTTTGAAAGTTTCAGATGAAGATGCGGAGCGAAGGTTTGGTCACATTTTGAAAGCTTTCACTTTTGGTGCTCCACCGCACGCGGGCATCGCGTGGGGCATCGACCGATTCGTAATGCTGCTCGCAGGCGAACCGAATATCCGCGAGGTGATCGCGTTCCCGAAAACGAATCGCGCGGAAGATTTAATGCTCGGCGCACCAGATATCGTGCCGAAGTCACAGCTGGAGGAATTGGAAATCAAATCAACGACGAAAATCGGAGAGCAGAAAGATTCTCGGTGCGAGTGAAAATGAGATTGAAGTAAAAATGAAGAATAATTTTAATTTTTTTTAATCTCCTGCTTCGCCACACTAAACCTCC
>JAGLJE010000100.1 GCA_023142645.1 Candidatus Altimarinota bacterium
ACTCCGGTCAATCTTTCCCGAAATTTTCTGCGAACCGAGCGGTGTGAAAACCCGCCAAAAACTTTTGTAAAATCCCGAAATCGGCTCCGCCACGTCACCACGATGCGCAAGTTGAATTCGAAGATTCGCCGTCGGCAGCAGCTCACCGGTAGAATTTTCTGAAAATTCAACATCGTAAAAAACATCACGAGCGAGGTAGCGGCTCGATTTCATCCCACCGTAATTCCCCTCAAAAATAGCGAGATAATCGTGCGATGGAGTTAGCAACCCACCATTCCAGTTTTTTGCTTTTGCAATTTCTTGAATTTTCGAATCACGAAAATAAAGGAGAATGTGTTTCGAATTCAGACTTTCGATGATGCTTTGTGAAGCTTTTTTCGGGGAAAGAATCGATTTTTTGATCAAACTTTTCGCGAGATCCGCGAGAAAATTTTTACGATTTTGAACTTCATCGGGATTATGAAGATCGATATTTTGAACTTCATTTTCAATCCGTGAAAATAAACCTGCTTCGCCCGCAATTTCGGGAGCGAGTGTTTTTGCAAGATTTTCAAAAGCAGTGAAATCAACCGCAATCATACCGTCGAATTCGGATTCCGGAAAACCGAGCCGAAACAACCGGATTAATTCTTCAGCCGCGGTCGGAAAATCAGCATCGAAATTACCGTCGCGGAAACCGTGTCCGGGGTAAAAATCCCCCGCAAGTAATTCAGCAATAGTGACATCTGGCGGCACGGAATTTTTTTGAATTAATTTTTCGTCATAAACATTTCCAAATTCGAAAAAAGGAATCCCTGCACAAAAGCGGAGAGTTGCATATGCAGTGATAAATCCGCCCATCGGTCGCCGCTCGGCATCATTTTGGAAAATGAGGAGATAGTTATTTCCTCCCGGAAAACCAGTGGAACGAAGTAAACCAAGCTCGTTCAATTCTCCGAATGAGAGTTTCACGAGAACAAAAAGCAATAAAAAAATTCCCGCAAATGAAGCGATTACCCATTTCCAAGCTTTCTTTTTTGGCGGATGCAGTTTTTCGAGAATCTTCTTAAGTTTCATTTCCCTGAAATTTTAGCATCACTTCGTCTCTCCCACTCCGCACTCTTTTAAACTTTATTCTCTATCCTTTATCCTCTATCCTTTTATTGTGAAACCCATCCAAACCTCCCTCGCTCCCGAAGCAATCGGTCCATATTCGCAAGCAATCGTCGCGGGAAATTTAATTTTTTGCAGCGGACAGATCGCGCTCACCCCGGCGGGAAAATTTTTAGAGAAAACGGTCGCGGAACAAACAAAACAAGTTTTGGAAAATTTGCAGAATGTTTTGAAAGCGGCGAATTCCGATTTTTCGAAAGTCGTGAAAACGACAATTTATCTAAAATCGATCGAGGATTTCGCAGCGGTGAACGAAGTGTACGCAGAATTTTTCAGCGAGTGGAAACCCGCGCGAGCAACGGTCGAAGTTTCGAATTTGCCGAAAAACGCGCTTGTCGAAATCGAAGCGATAGCAATTTTGTAGAGACGCATTGCAATGCGTCTCTACAAAATGCGTCCCTACCGTTCCAAAACAACAATCTCTCGCCCGACCGTCTGATTCTCCCGCGAGTAAATTAGTTTTTCCGTGTTGCGAACTTGCCAGCCAAATTTCGAGATCGCGGGCAGAATCTCACTTGAAGCGAAAAATTTGGGAACTCCATTTTCGAGATAAACCGGAAAACAAATCACAACCCGGCGACAGTCGAGCCAGCCGAAAAAATTTTCGTACAAATTTTTCAACTCCTCGAAAATCTTTGCGCGAACTTGCGGTTCAGGAATCGTCTTTCGCGGAGGTCCGAGATGTCCCTCGGAAACAACCACATCGAACTTTTTTTGAATCTTTTCGCGAGCATCGTGGAGAAAAACATCGGATTGTAAATTTAGAGCTGCTAGATTTTTTTGCGAGAATTCGACCATCCGCGAATCAATGTCGCTGCCTAGATTTTCGAATCCGAGCAATCCCGCCTCTGTAAGAACCGTCCCTGTCCCACAGAATGGATCGTAAATCTTTAAACTTTTCGAATCTCGAACTGCGAGATTCACGAGAATCTGCGCGAGTTTCGGCGGTAGCATCCCAACCCGCGCATCACGAAAAGTTTTTTCGTAATCGCGAAATTTGTAGCTCGCGAACGGCTGTACGCTTTTAAATTTCGCGAACCACCACCCCGCTTTCGAGTGGACGGCGAGGATTTCCACTCCGTTTTTTTTGAGAATCTCGAACTCCGATTGCGCCGATGAGAGGTTGCAGAAATTTTTATTCGCGAAACGAGAGGCGATGCCCTCATTTTTGAGAAACTTTTTCGAACCAACCAGTAAAGTTCTGAGTGTCGCGAAATTTTCGGGAAAAATTGAAATTCCAAAAACAGACTTTCCTTTTTTTCCGGTGAATTCGTGTGCGAAAAATTCATAAACTTTTTGGGGAGTGAATTTCAGCGAGTGCGAAAAGACCTCCCCTACCTTTATCACCCCCCCGATTTTTTTTAAATCAATCTTTTCCAAATTTTCGAAAATTGCGAATTCTTTTTCCCGCGCACAGATTTTTGAATTTGGAAATTTCGCGCGAATCTCCGCGATTGAAATCGCAGGATTTCGTCCTAAAATTAGCAACGTTTGCAAAGCAGAAATTTTATTCATTTCGTAGAGATTGGAATCGCGATCGCAGTTGCAATTGCGTTTGCGGGAGGCTGGCTGGCTGCAAATTTTTATGCCGCCGCGAATCCGCCACGTTTCGAAATTTTAGAAGATTTCCGCGCGAAAATCCCACTCGTGAAATTCGAAAGTTTTGACGGGAAAATTTTACGAGGAACTTTCGAAGGAGCACAACCGCGCTTCCTCGTCGGCAAACGCGAAGAAATTGTCGTGCCGACAGAAGGGAAGTTTGAGCTTGATTTGAAGGTGCTAAAATAACGATGTGAAAAAAACTAAAAAGTACGCGCTCGCGGGCGTGAACATTGCGGAGGGCGATGCGGCTTCAAAATTAGCGGGGAAATTTGCGGCGACGACTTTCGCGGGACGACGCGGACGAATCGGAAAACCGGTAAAGCTGCCGAGCGGCTTCGCGGGAGTTTTGGATTTTGGAAATTATTACCTTGTGATGGGAGATGACGGAGTTGGTACGAAAATGGAGGTAGCAGAACGGATGAGAAAATTCGACACGCTCGGAACGGATCTCCTTGCAATGGTGGCTGACGATACAGTCTGCCTCGGCGCAGAAGTCGTGGCAATTACGAACACGCTCGACACGCCGAAAGTTTCAAAAAAAAATACCGGCGAACTTTTAAAAGGGCTGGCGAAATCATGTGAAAAGGAAAAGATTGCGATCGCGGGCGGTGAGATCGCGGAAGTGGGAAAAGCCGTGAACGGGATGGTCTGGAATGCGACGGCAATCGGAGTAGTGGAAAAAAAGAAAATTATTTTAGGAGATAAAATCCGCGCTGGCGATGCGGTGATTGCGCTAAAAGAAAATGGTTTGCGATCGAATGGATTTTCTCTCGCAAGAAAAATTTTGGAAGACAAGTTCGGGGAAAATTATCACCGGAAGCTCTTTGGAACG
>JAGLJE010000101.1 GCA_023142645.1 Candidatus Altimarinota bacterium
TCCCGGTTTAGATGTGACACCCGAAGCTCTGGCTGAATCGCTCGCGTTTGTTGTTTTTGTGCTATTTGCGATAGCTGAAGAACTTATTGAGCCATTAGAATAACAAGCTGTTTTTCCGATATCGATACTGGAACAAAGATGGCACGCGATTGCAGTTTGGCTGATTGCTGTTGGATTGATGCTACTGCCGGGCATAAATGGATCGATGTGATTGAGAGCAGCTACATACAAAGTTAGATCTTTTCCAAAACGACTTGATAAAAAATCTCCACGAGCTGTTTTATCAATTAAATTTAATAGTCCGAAAGTTACGCGACTGGAAGCTTCACTTTTTGTCTTTTCAATTCCGTTTGAGTTGGGAACATGAACTTCTGATTCGATAATTTCTCCTTCGTATTTGACACCAACACTTCTATTAATTGGTACTCCCGCACCTCCGGCTGATACTGGATAAGGCTGAATACTAGCAAGCACTTTATTAATTTGTTCTAGCAAGAAACTATTCGCGGAATTTACTTTCACATTTTCATTCGCGATATCATTTCCCTTTTTGATGAGCTCGTTGCTGCCAAGTGTGAGTTTATTATTTGTTTTAGCTGTGAGGTTATTGAGTCGTTGTTCTGTCCACCGATCCAACTCAATTGCCGATTCGATTGCTCGATCGATCGTTTCCGTCACATATTTTTGCGTGCCGAGAAGATCTTTCTCTACGAGGATGTATTCTTTGGCAGCTGCATTAATGAAAACAGAATCTATCTCCTGCAGATTTTTTTTAGAATCTTTTTCATATAAATGGACTTGAAAATAAAAATTTAACTTGCCGAACACATTTCGATAATCCGCGAGGTAAATAACTTTAAATTGATCACTCGGAATGCAGAATTTCAATTCCGCGTAATTTTTCATCACCTCAAAAATTAATTTATCCCGCCGATCGTTCACAGTCGAGGGATGTTCGAGCAGTAGATTTCCCGCGCCCGGCAAAATTCCCGCGAAACTGTTTTCAAAATTATCTAAAAAAGTTTCATAATTGTTGGTTTTTCTCGCTGCCGCACAGGTTTTAATTAGTGCGAGCTTTTCAGGAAGCTGATTATTTTTGCCGTCTAACACTCTTGCTGTTTTGTAAGTTTCTCTATCGAGCGGATCGAGCAGTCGCGCTTCGAAAAATTCCGGCGCGATTCGCGGAGCGAGATCGAGTGAGAGCGAAAAAATTCCGATAATCAAAATTCCCGCGAAAACTGCACGACTAGCTTCAGTCGGATCATTCACAATACGATTAATGAAGTTTTGCGCGCGATGTTGGAAGTTTTTAAACATTTAAAAATTTGCGAAAAATCCAGGTAGCCGGAAAAGCTAAAAACAATGCGATTAAAAAAGTCGCTTCTGGACCAGTGGGGGAGAGATTGATCGTGGAGTGTAGCGCGTAAGAAAATGAGGAAATTTTAGCTGGTATATCCTGTTGATTTAGAGCGAATCGGGGTGTGCTTGCGTTTCTCTCGTTTTTTAAAAAAATCGGCAGCGTATTTGTTTGCTGAGCGGGTAATTTAACCAGTGGAGATTCTTCTGAAGAAAAATCTTCGATTGTCCCGCCGTTACTACTGTCTATCGGTAAATCGAGATTTAATAGTGTATCGTTTGAATACAAATCACCGATTGGATCGAATTCCGCTGCGAGTGTAGGACTCGCAAAAATTATGAGGAAGGCGAGAGCGATAAAAATTTTGAAAAGTTTCATATGAATTAGTTGGTTTGTTATTTAGTTAATTTGATTCCAGCCACGCGCGAGATTTCTGCTAGGGTGGTGAGTCCAGCGGCAGCTTTTATTACTCCGTCTTCCGCGAAAGAAATCATTCCTTGTTTTTCCCGCGCGTGTTTCGTGATTTCGGCTGTGGGAGCATTTTTGAGAATCAGTTCCTTTAGCTTCTCATCTATTTGAAAGCTTTCTGCAATTGCGAGCTGACCATAGTAGCCGGTATTCCTACAAAATTTGCAACCTGCCGGCTCCCACAAAAATTCAGGTGCTTTGATTTGAATTTTCGGATTCAAACTTTTGATTTCCGCGAGAAATTCTTCAATCAATCCCAACTGTTCGGGAGTTGGCTTTACTTTTTTGGAGCACTTTTCACAAGGTCTTCGCACTAATCTTTGTGTAACCACAAGACTTAAACTCGAAACAAGTACGAATGGTTTTAATCCGAGGCTCAGTAGGCGCGGGATTGCTTCCACTGCGGAGTTCGTGTGGAGAGTTGAAAGCAGCACATGACCGGTCATTGCGGCTTGCGCTGAGGTTTCAGCAGTATTTTCATCGCGGATTTCGCCGACCATTAAGATATTCGGATCGTGCCGCAGCAGCGCACGCAATCCTTTCGCGAAAGTGTAGCCTTGCTCCTCGTCGATTTGACTTTGCACAATATTTTCGAGGTGGTATTCCACCGGATTTTCGAGTGTGGCGATTTTGCGCTCCGGATTGTTGAATTCGGAAAGGAGCGCATAAAGCGTGGTGGTTTTGCCGCTGCTGGTCGGACCAGTCACAAGAATCATTCCTTCGCGCATTCGTACCGCGTTCCGTAGATTCTCGAGTGAAACGTTTGTGAATCCCAGCTCTTCGAAAGTTTTGATTTTCTTTTTACTATCGAGCAGACGACAGACGATACTCTCGCCAAATTCGGTAGGGAGAGCACTTATTCTCACATCGATTTTTCGGTTCTCTGCGAGGAAATTCAGGCGACCATCTTGCGGAATATTCGTGACATTCAGTCGTAGTTTTGACTCATATTTCAGCTGATTCACGATTTCGTTGCCGACCTGCCGATCGAATTCAAGAATTTTTTGCAGAATCCCGTCGACTCGAAAACGGAGATCGATTTTTTGCTCATCCGGCTGAAAATGAATGTCACTCGCGTTAATTCGCAGCGCCCCAACAAAAATCTGATTCAGTGTTTCCTTCGCGGAAATCGCGTGCGCTTTTTTCACGAGCTGTTCAAGATTTTGGACTTCCTCTTCGTAATTTTTAAGGCTGGTTTCTGCGTTTTCATTTCGAAATTCCTTTGGTCGGCGCGGCTGCAACGCGTGGATTTTCTCAATTTTCGCGAGAATTTCCTCGCGGCTTGCGAGATTAAGATAAACCTTCAGCCCTTCATTTTTCAATCTTTCGAGATATTTTTTTGTTCTCGAATTTTTCGGATTAGCTATCGCCACTCTTATTTTTTTACCAATTTGAAAAAATGGAAACGCAAGAATTTGCCTCGCCTCTTCTACCACAATTTTTTCCAGCAAATCCGCGCTGATTGGGACATTCCGGATATCGACGTAAGGAAGCTTAAACAGTTTCGCTTTGTTCGCTGTTTTCTTTTCAGCGAAGCTGCGGTTGATTTCACTCAAAGTGTCCGCTGCACTCGCTTCTTTATCGAGTGGTTCGACGACTATTTTTTGATTTTGGGTCATGGTAATTTGTTTTGTGTTTGCCATTTATTTTTAATATATCTCGAAGTATTTTAGCAAAAAGTGCTTGAAAAAGCAAGAAAACAACCTCCGCTAGTATGAAGGAGAGCTTTATTTTGATGGCGCGAGAGACGGGATTTGAACCCGCGACCTCCGCCGTGACAGGGCGGCGCTCTAACCAGCTGAGCTACTCCCGCGTAAGAGTTTAAAAATGTTTTTATTTTTTACCCGTGAACCTGCGATCTCTCCGATGTCTATCATCGGGGCACCGCCCAACCAGTTTCATGCAAATCGGTTCTTATTTTAGGGTTCTCGTGCCAATTGATTTATCTTAAACAAAGCTGCGCGATTTTAAAGTTTCCTTTCTTTTTTCTCAACTTTCCACGCCTGAATGATGTCGCCTTCTTGAATCTTGATTTTACTCAACGAAAGTTTCAGTCCGCACTCGAAACCTTCTTTTACTTCGTGCGTATTTTCCTTCTCTCGTTTCAAGCTCGAAATTCTACTTTCATCAATTAGTTCTCCGTCGCGAATAATTCGCACCTTTACGCCGTTCACCATCTTTCCGTTCTTCACCATCCCCCCTACAGTTTGTTCTTTTCCTTTAGTAAAGAAAATTCCGCGTACTTCCAATTCTCCCAAATCGGTTTCCACCTCTTCCGGGTCGAGCAACCCATTCAGCATTTTTTCAATCTCTTCCAGTAGTTTATAAATAATCGTGTGCTGCCGAATCGTCACGCCCTCGCGATCTGCGAGCTTCGCTACCACCACTGGCACTTTCGAATGAAATGCAATCAAAAAATTATCTGCTGCCGCAGCCATCAACACATCTGTTTCGCTCACATTTCCCACGCCACCGTGAATAATTTTAGCCTTCACGTCTTCATTTCCAATTTTCCCAATGTTTTCCCGAATTGCCTCTAAACTTCCCTCGACATCCGTCTTCAAAACAATTTTCAACTCCTTTAAATCGCCTGCGTTGATTCTTCCGATAATCTGGCTCATTCCGCTTGCCTTTTCTTGCGCTGCCGCATCAAGAATTTTTCGCATTTCTATCGCCTTCTTTTTCGCCGCTTCGGTATTCGGTAAAACCTGCAAAATCTCGCCCACGCCGGTCTGTGGTAATTCTGACAGTCCGGCGATCAAAATCGGCATACCCGGGGGAGCTTCTTTCACTGTTTTTTGATTCCAATCGAACATTTTTTTCACTCTTCCGACTATTGGTCCGATCACGAAATTGTCTCCCGTTTTTAGCGTGCCGGTGTTCACCAAAACCGTTGCTACTGGTCCGAGCGATTTATCAAGTCTTGACTCGATCACCGTCCCGATCGCCTCGCGTGTGGGATTCGCTTTTACCGTATCGAGATCGTTCGTTAGTAAAATAATTTCCAATAATTCTTCGATTCCTTCTCCGCGCGGCGCACTCACTCCGATCACCTCCGTTTTGCCGCCCCAATCGGACGGTTGCAAATCATGCTCTGCAAGTTCACCTTTCACTTTCTCGATGTTCGCACCTGGTTTATCGATTTTCGTAATTGCTACAATTATCGGTACTTCCGCTTCACGCGCATGGTTGATTGCCTCAATTGTCTGCGGTTTCACTCCTTCTTCTGCCGCGACAACGATGATAGCAATATCGGTCGCTCGTGCTCCTCGCGCTCGCATTGTCGTGAAAGCCTCGTGACCGGGAGTGTCGAGGAAAGTTATTTTGCGCAAAACTCCCGTTTTCGTGGGGGCAAGTTTTTTTTTCGATTTCTTTTTTTCTGAAGTTGCCACCTCGACTTGATAAGCACCGATGTGTTGTGTGATTCCACCAGCCTCTCCGCTCACGATGTTTGTTTTTCGGATCGTGTCGAGCAGTGTAGTTTTCCCATGATCGACATGTCCCATCACTGCCACGATTGGTGGCCGTTCGACGAGATTCGTCGGATCGTCTTCAAGTAGTTTCGCGATGTTGCCCTTCAAAATTTCTTTTCCGCTTACTGCGCTCGCATCGCGTGCGACACTGCAGCTAAAGGCCTCCGCCACGATTGCCGCTGTTTCGAAATCAATAATTTGATTTAAGTTGCTCATCACTCCATTTTTCAATAACTCTCCTACGATTCGAATCGGACTCACGCCCATCTTTTCTCCGAGCTCACGTACGGAAATCGCATCACCGATTTTAATCTCACCTTTCGCGGCGGCAGCCTGTTTGCTTGTGTCCTGCATCGCTTCCTCAAAACGCTCTTGCTGGCGAGTGATTCGTTTCACTTTTTCTTTCTCCATTTTTTTCACTTTTCGCGAAATCAATTTTTCACTCGCTTTTTTCGCTCGCGCCCATCGTGCACGGGCAGCTTCTTGGTCGCTGCTCACTTTTTGCTCACCCGATTTATTTTTTTCCGCAGTATCTGTATTTATTGCTTGCTTCCTTTTTTCCGCTTTCTCATCTGTTTCCTCTTCTTCTGGTTTTTCGTCAAAAACCATTCCCATTAGCTCTTGCTCGGGTTCCTCTTTTTTCTCCCAGTTTTCCATAATTTCTGCTGCTTTTTCTGCGTCGATTTCCAGCATTTTTTCATTTACGCCAAAATTCGAGAGCTTCGCGCGAAGCTCTTCCGTTTTGATTCCGAGTTTGCGGGCGAGGTCGGAAGTTCTCATAAAAAGCTGAAAAGCGTGAGTCCGATTTTACTCGAAAAGCCGAAAAATGCGAATTCATGTGAAAATATCCCACACGAGATTTTTCTCCAAAAATTTCATTTTTTCCGTTTATCGCTTCAGATTTTTTCGAGCGTATTTTTTATCTTTTCCGAAGTCTGATTTTTTAGGGTTGACAAAAGAAAAATATTTGTTAATATTGACAACTCTAAAAATTAGCTTAATTAACTTTTTAAAATGACTGAAAGAAATAGAAATTTCGACGAAGTGAGAAAATCTGCAAGCCAAAATTCCGAAGCATATGGAAAGATTGAAAAACCAGCAGAAAGGTTTCTCCAGTCGTATGTTGTCGGAATGCGAAATGTTGATGAGTTAGTGAGATCGAACCATCCTGCCGATATTGCCAATGTAGAAGAATTTACAAAGCTTTTGCAGCTTAAGAAAAATAATGGAACGATAACTAAAGAAGAAGACATTTTTTTTAGATGTTTACTCGTGGCAGTCAAACTAGAAAAGAGTGTTGATAACGCTCCAGTTTTGCAAATTTTGAGAGAAGATTGGCTGAACCCAAAAATAGAAAAAATTAGGGAATGGATAAGAGGATTTATTGCGAGAAGAATAACCTAACTTTTCAACTTCTCAATCTGTGTTCGTAGTTTTCGTTCCACCTCGTCTATCACATCAGCGACGGTTTTTCCGCTTGCTTCTGCTCGTAAAGAGTTTCCCGGAATTGTGAGTTGTGCGCGAATCCCGAAATTCGGAGATTCGTGACGGACTCCGCGAAAAACATTCACATGAATTTTCACGCTCTCATCCGCTACGCGAGGGTCGAATTTCCGCAGCTTACCGATCTTCTGCTCAATCAATTCTTTGTCTTCATCTGAAATTTCATATCCGTCTTCGCGGTAGCTGAAAATCATTTTAGAGTTGGTTAATTAATTAGTTATCCAAAAGCCCGCTTGCTAAATCGCGCAACACATCTGTTGGGTTCTCCGCTTTCGTTACTCCGCTTGCTAGGAGCACTCCTTTCGCTCCCAGCTTTAACGCGATTTTTACATCTTCGCTATTTTTCACGCCTGCGCCGACGAGGAGGGGAGTCGCGCCGACTTTTTTCACTGAATTTTCCACTATCTCCGGATTTGCATTCGTCACCGAAACCTCCCCGCCGATCAATTCTGGCGGTTCGACTGCCACGAAATCCGGTTGCAACTCCGCTGCAATTTTCTCTGCTTCCGTATCGTCCTCCGCACACACTACTACTTTCAATCCGGCAGCTTTCGCTGCCGTCACACATTCCGCGAGCTTCTCATCGAGTCTTTTTTCCGAATGGTTCAGCAGTGTTCCAGCTGCCCCCATCTTTTTCACGAGAGCCGGCGGAATACTTCCCGTGAAGCTTCCAAAACCAGCCGCATCAACATGTTGCGCGAAAACGGGGATTTTCACCGCTGTCGCGACTTTCTCCAAGTCGAGCGCGTTCACCGCCACCGCGATTTCTGCGCCGGTTTCCTTCGCGACAACTTCGTGAATCTTCGCGAGAGCGACTGCATTTTCGCCGATTGCAGATTCGTAAGTTTTGAAATTAACAATTATCATTAAATTTTAGATTTTATTCGGACATATTTTACACGAAAAAATTTCGTGTTTCGCTAATCGTCCAATTTTCACCGTGACCGGAGTGAACGATCGTATTTTTCGGCGATCGCAGAAGTTTCTGCAAACTTTCCCGCAGCGTTTCGGTGTTCTCCGCTCGGTAAATCGGTTCGTCCGACATTCTCGCGAAAAAGCGTGTCGCTCGGAAAAAGGTGGTTTTTGAAGAAAAGAGCCAAGAATTATTCCCCCCAATCTTCCTGCACTTCCGGTGCGTCATCGAGTTCAACGGGATCGAGATTCTTTACCTCAAGCTCTGCCGAGCACTCGTCGCAGGTGATAATTTCGCCAACCTCGGCATCAGTCGCGAGGATTATTTCGCCATCGCATTTTGGGCATTTGACGGTCCGAGTCGTCGCTGTTGCGTCGTCATTTTGCAATGGGGAAATATTTTCATTTTTGGACATTCTCAAAAAATTAGAAAATAAATTGAAAGGAGTTTAAAGAAAAATTTTCAAAGCTGCCAAATTTTTTTCAAAGCATTTTTAAACTTTCGTGCTTCATTTATCGTTTTTCGCCGCTCCGTCGTAATCCACCGGTTGCCGACTTCGAGCTGCAGATTGCCGGGCATACCGGGAGCTTTCTTTTCCGCCACTCGTTTTTGCGGATTAAAGCTCGGCGCGTTTTTGAATTTGACCACTCCTCGCCAGCCGGCATTAGTGTAGCCCTCTTTCACTTTCCGGTAGGCTTCACGGAAACTTAAACCTTTTTTGAGTACGAGTTCATTCGCGAAATCAGCGGCAAAGAGGTGGGTATTATCTGCGGCCTTTTCAATGTTTTTTTCATTCACCTTTAAATTTTGCAAAATAATCTGAAAAGCCTGTAAACAATGTTTCGTGAGTTTTACTCCCTGCACGAAGGGTTGCTTCAGCATTTGCAAGTCTCGCTGGTAGCCGGCCGGAATACCTTTCGTGATCGAAGCAGCTTGCGTGTGCGAACCGATCAGTATTCCCGCTGTTGCGCGGATAATCTCAAGCGCATCCGGATTTTTTTTCTGCGGCATGATTGAGCTACCGGTAGCGATTCGATCCGAGAGAGAAAAGAAATCGAATTCAGGAGAAGCGAAATAAATCACATCATTTGCCAGTCGTGAAAGCGTGAGCGTGATATTCACGAGTGCACCGAGAGTGGTCGTTTCTACTTGTCCTCGACCGAGCTGTGCCGCGAGAGTATTGATTTGCAATTCCTCGAAACCGAGCAGCCGCGCAGTGAGTGTTCGATCGATCGGTACAGTCGTGCCGTATCCTGCCGCGCTGCCGAGTGGGCAGCGGTTGGCGACACAAAAAGCCGACCTCACACCGAGATAATCAATTGAAAGAGTTTCCGCGAACGCGGCGAAATAATGCCCCAAGGTTGAAACCATCGCCGGTCGTGTGTGTGTGTATCCTGGCATCGGCAGCTTCGCGTATTTTTTCGCGAGTGTTTGCAAAATTTTCGTAAGTGCGAGCAACTCTTTCCGAATTTCCAGCAGCTCGTCTTTCGCGAAAAGGTGAATCGTAGTGGCAGACTGATCGTTTCGCGATCGACCGAGATGAATTTTCCCGCCGAGTTCACCCAATTTTTTTATAAGCAATCCTTCAATCGCGGAGTGTGAATCCTCCACATTTTTTAGTTCGAATTTTCGTGCGATTGCCTTCAAATAAATTTCCCGCAAAATTTTCTGCACTTTTTTGAACTCTGTTTTTTTGAGATACTTTTGCTTTGCAAGCATGAAAGCGTGTGCGGTCGAGGCGGCGCAATCGAAGGGGAGCAGATATTTATCCAAAATCAAATCCGGTCCCACCGTAAATTTTTCGATGAGAGGATGCAGTTTTTGCGAGGATTTTGTTTCCCAAAGTTTCATGATTTAGTTATTTAGTTCAACTAGTTGGTTAGTCAATTAGTTCGTTTTTTACCTTCTATTAAAGTCTTGCCTTCGCCACCGATTTTCGTCGCGACGACATCGATAATCAGTCCGTAAATCGCGCCGACTCCGATTGTTAGCCAAAAAATAGTCGCCGCATTTTCGGTCGGCATTGTCAAAATTCCGAATGCGTTGACGAGTGAAACGACCGCGCCGAGAATCGCTCCGCGCAAAAATGGAAAACAGCGAAAGCCAAAAATTGGATGTCGGACGAACATGCCGGCGAATGCGATTATCAAACCGATCAAAAATCGATTCCAAACAATTGTCCAAAAAGTGAAAGACTTTAAGCTAAAAATTGTTGGATCATCCGCCGATGCGAGCCATGCGCACAAAATTCCAAAAACAAAACCGAGCGAAATGGCAACGAGAAATCTTTTGCGAGAGGGTATTTTAGACATTTTAAAGGGAACTAAATCACAAAAATTTTGGCAGCAGCCGTTAGGAAAAGCAAATTTTTTATTCAATCTCGATCTTTCCCGATTTCGTAATCTCGCCCGCAATCCGTGCGGGGATTTTCTGCTTCCGCAAAATTTCGAGCGTGCGATCGATATCTTCAGGTGCGACGACTAAAAGCATCCCGTTGCCGAGATTCCATACCTCTCGTGCTTCCGTTTCACTTACTCCGCCGATTCGAATCAATTCGCGGATGAAAGCTGGAGGCTTCCATAAATTTGTAAGCCGTGCCCCTAGGGTTTTCGGTAAAATTCTCGGAAGATTTCCCGTGATGCCTCCTCCGGTGATGTGGCAAATTCCGTGCACTTCCACTTTTCGCTGTTTGCCGAATCTGCCGACGAGTTCCAAAATTCCATCATGGTAAATCCGACTCGGCGTGAGCAGCAGTTCACCCCATTTTTTCGTTCCAAAGAGCTTCCGGT
>JAGLJE010000102.1 GCA_023142645.1 Candidatus Altimarinota bacterium
GCATTTTGGGAGGAGTTAAATCGAGAATTATTTTATCTTCTTTTTTTTTGAATACAAATTTTTTTAATAAATCTTCTCCACTTCCACCTCCTCAAAAAAATAATCCAAAATCTCCTCATAAGTTTTTCCCTCGCGGGCGAGACCCGCTGCGCCTTTTCCTGAGACCCCTACACCATGTCCGCGCGCATTTCCAGGGCAACTAAACTCCGTGCCGAGCGCGTTGGAATTTAGACCGCAGCTCCATGGATCTTCGACTTTTTTCACGAATTTGAAATCCTCCGAATCCCACCCTGCCTCTGCAGCGGTTTTTGTAATTCCATCCGAAGAGGTGAAGTAGGGAGTTTTTACCACCGCGTTTTCGAATTTCACCACCAGTCCCTCAGTCGCTTCTACGAATTCGCGGAAGCCGCCGTGAATCTCATAATTGAAACCGAGATACTGCTGAAATTCTGCCGGCGAATCTGAGCCGTTCCACGCTTTCCCGGGAAATTTGCGATGATTCGGATCGATGTAATAAAGCGCATAACTTCGCGCGAGAATTGCCATCAACTTTTTCTTTTCAATCGGATCACTCGGAGCCGGCTCAGCTATCCCATGAAGATAAGTTTCCAAAGGCAACTCATTGATTACTGCTAAATTTTCACCAACTCTTCGAATTTCAAGAATTCCCCGAAATTTGTTGTGATTCATGCTTCCATTCCAATTCAGTTTCTCCCAATTTGGAATTTCGAGAATCGTCTCCCCTTCAGGCAACACGCGAAAATATTCGCCGTCATTCATTTTTGAAACTTCGAACGCCGCGAAGTTTCCTCGAAAAAGGGATTGCCCGAATTGCTCAATCGCGAACTCCCCTCCCCCGATTTCCACGCGATTCGACTCGAAGGAAAGTTTGATGCGAATTGTTGGTTTGGCGTTTCCAATTTCTTCTTCACTCGCAGCAAGCAAATCAGCACTATTTTTTGATTTTGCAGCCGCCTCACTCTGAATTTCAAATTCCTGACTTTCTGCCAACTGTTGGCTGTCTGAAGTGAATTGTAAACCGCCTGTAGTGAGCCCTGTCGAACTGCTAACTGTTAACTTTATCGCTCTTCCGCGAATTCTTCCTAACCCTCTCACGATTGGAATAAAAATTTCAGTCTCGTCTGAGAGTGCGGAATTTTTTCGAACGGTAAATTCAAAAGTCCCCACTTCTCCCGGTACGACCGATTCTTCTTTTAGTTTTGCCGGCTGGAGAGGTGAAAGCCAGCTTTCATCCGCGAATGAGGAAAAAACAGCGGGTAGTTTTTGGAGAAGCGTGTCGCACGAATTCCACACGACATTGCCTGTATTTTCATACGCGAACGAAACGGTGGCGGTTTCATTTTCTTGCAATTCAATCGTCTCCAGTTGCTCGATTAATTTCCCGGTTAATCGCGGCGGCTCGACTTCAATAATGAAATTAACCGGCGGGAGAGTTTTGATTTTTCCATTAGTAGTTAATTTCGGACGGAGAGTGAGCTGATATCTCCCTGCACGCAGCGGCGCAGTCGCGGGAAATTCAATTCGCACACGCGCATCTTTTTTCACCTCTGCTGGTAGTTTCAAATTCTCCGCGGCGAATCCCACTCCATCATTCCGTAAAATCTCGAGGCTAAACTGTTCCGGATTCCAATCGAGTTGCGAAGTGTTTTGAAACTCGAGAAAAAGATTTTTCGTCTCTCCGGGCGCGAGACGAGAATCGAGGTTCGAACTTTTGGCAAGTAGCTCGCCGGAAAAACGCGGTTCGCGAACGGAGATGTGAAACTTCATACCATAATCCGGCAACGCGAAACTACCTGCCACCGCCGGTCGAAACTCCAGCCAATATCTTCCCGCCCGTTCCGGCGCGTCGAGAGGGAGCGTGAATTTCGCGGTCTCGCCTGGCGGAGTGTCGGTTTCGAGATGACCGACTTCCACAGAATTCGTAAATAATGAAATTTCCTCGTCTAAAGTTTCGAGAATCATTCGATTCGAACCGGAAGATTTCCACGTAAAGTCGGATTTATTCTTAATTTCAATCGATGCTTCTGCCGTTGAATTCGGAGCAAATGGTTGTGGAGGATGCTCCGCACGGAGAAATTCGTAATCGAGATGTGGTTCCGCGACATTTACCACTGCGAAAAATTTCCGCACATCCTGCCCATCGAAACTCGGAATAATTCCGAAACGATATCTGCCCGGCTGTGCGCGCGCCTCGACCGGAATTTTAATTCTCACGAAACTACCAGCGCTCACCTGTCGGTCAAGTTGTGCTACGAATTCATTTTCGGAAGCGATACTCGCACCTTCCCGATTTTTAAAAATTTCGGAACGCGAAATTCGCAGCTTACTGTCCGCTGGCCATGCTTTTTTACCGGAGTTTTTTAGCCGAAATTCAAATAATCCAGTTTCGAATGAATCTAAAAAGAGCGGAGAATTGCTTTCAGAAAGGCGGTAGTCGAAATCCGCATTCGAAGTTTTGTTTCCACGCGCATAGTTCATCGCTCGTGTTGCGATTTCTGCAAGATGAGCCTGCAACTCATCACCTGGACACTCCGTTGCGACCACCTCACGATGACCAATTAGGTTTTTCGTATGCTTACCATGCCATGTCGAACTTGCAGAAAGATCGAGAGAATACAAATTCGCAAGTTCACCGAGTAGTTGCTCAGCAGAATCGAGCGCGGCATTCGAAGGTAGCTCCTCCCTAAAATTACCGATGAAAGAAACTCCAATCGTACCGGTATTTCCGCAAAAAGCATGTGCGCCAATCACGAAATCGCCACCCGATCTCCCCTCATAAATATTTCCGAACGAGTCGATCAAAAAGTGATAGCCAATATCTCCCCATGCTCGCCACATTGCGTGGTAATAATAAATCGCGCGCACGGTCGCTTCTACATCTTCCGGCGTGAATTCATCGTCGCCGTTCACATCCTTCTCTCCGTCGGTGGCTGTGGAATGAATGACGACTTTGCGGATTTCTTTCGAATATGTCCGCGGCCACTGTAGCTCTCGATTTTTCACATCCACGGAAATTAACCGCCCGTCATTTTTAAATTCCGTTGGGTGGTTTCGCTGCCATTCCTCGCAATCTTGATACCGCTTGCTCCACGCTTCCCCATTCGATGGGATTGTTGCGATATTCCGTTCGAGAAGATAGTCAGGATTAGCTCCCCAATCCTCGCGGGAAATTATCGACAAGTCGGTGAGTTGCGCACGCGCAATCGGAATTAACCCACGAGCTAGCTCGTAAGTTAAACTGTTTTTAACAGAAATGTTTTTCGTCTCGATTTCAAAATTACTCGCACGGAAACCGGATTCACCCGAAAGCTCAATTTGAAATTCGTATGCCCTCGCGAGAGAGCTAATCGCGAAACCGGAGCATTCTGAATTTTCACACTCGATTTCGATCTCATTTTTTTCGAGTTGTCCCGATCCGTCCGCCACTTCGAACCACGCGATAAACGCGATTTCACCTTCTCCGACAGTATGAAATTTCACGAAAAAGGAGTTGAATTTCGCGGCAGATTGAATCGGCGAGCTGTAACTCGCGAAATTTTTTCCCGCTGGAATTTCGACTTCGACTTCCGCGAGATTGAATTCCCCGCATGCGAATAGCAGGAGCGCGAGTACGAAAACGGCGAAAAGCTTTTTCAAGTTGAACAATTTTTTTATTCGAAGTTGATTTTGCCAAAAATATCATTGCTTCTCAACCTAGATTTTTGCTTTCATTCTCTCATGAAATTAAACTGCTTCAGAATTTATGAAATGTAGTGAAGTAATCAAAACCGCGTGGCGAATGACAAACAACGAGCGTGGGCTGGTGTGGTATGGTGTCATTCCCGCTTTTTTTGGAACTCTCGTGGGAATTGGCTATCTCGTTTATCAATTTCTCGCATTTCGATCCTCGCCGTTTTTTGGTGCGAAAGAATTTGATTTCAATAAAATCGAATCGTTTGTGCTCGGTTTCGCGGGTAATCATCCCACCCTTGCGATTCTTTTCGTCGTTTCGGCGGTGATTGTCGGAATTCTTTACTTTATTCTTCCGCCATTTTGCGAGGGAGGAATCATCGGGCTCACCTCTGCGATTTACAAAAAAAAGGAAGGCGTGAAATCTAGTGACGGAATCGCAATTGGAGCGCATCATTTTTTGCGAATGTTTGAGTTTCGAATGGTAATCGGCTCATTCGGTTTCATTTATTTTTTGACTGTGATTTCGCTCACGATTCGAAAGCTGGGAACTCCCTCATGGTTAGTTTTCTTTCTAGGTTTTATTTTTCTCGCTTCTCTCGTAATGAGTTTTCTATTTATTTACGCGCAAAATTTTATCGTATTGGAAAATCGCAAACTCATCCCCTCCTTCTCGGGTAGTGCGCAACTTGTTATTTCTAATTTTGGGAAAACAATTTTGATGTGGCTTTTAATGCTTTTGATTTCGATTCGCGTGGTGATAAATGTGGTACTAATTTTCCTCATCCCCGCTCTCGTCGCTTTTGTTGCTAATTTTTTTGTGAGCGTGATAGCGTTTACTTTTGGAATTGTGCTCGCGACACTTGTGGGATTCGCGGTAATCTTGCTTGCATCTTATCTCGCAGGAGTGCTGCATGTTTTTACCACCGCAGCGTGGACGCTCACTTTTTTAAATTTGGATTCCCACCGTGTGGAAAAATTGCTAGAAAAATAAAACTTGTATAAAAAAAAATTTGTGAAAAAATGCCCGAAACAAATTCTAAATTCCAATTTTGAAACTCTAAATATTTGGAATTTGTTGTTTGAGATTTATTTGGTGCTTAGTACTTGGTATTTGGGATTTAATCCTTAAATTTAATGCGCAAAATCTCCACAATCATCCGCTGGCTATTAGTAATTATCGGAATTTACATTGTTTTTCAGCTTCTTTCCGGTTTTTACGCGGTTTTGAATGGAGGTTCGCTTACTGATCTTGTATGGGTTTTTGCAGGAGATTTGCATCAAGACCGCGAGCATCGTACGAATTTTCTACTACTCGGAGTGGGCGGTGAGAACCACGACGGTGGCGAATTAACCGACACTTTTTTGATCGCGAGCTATCATCACGATTTCAATACGCTTTCGATGCTTTCGATTCCGCGCGATTTTTGGGCAAAGGCGGGGGATGGTTTCGGAATGCGCGTGAATAAAATTTACGAGTATGAAAAGAAGCGGTTGAAAGATTCCGAATCCGCGCTCGAGTCTGTTTCGAAAGTCGCGAGCGAAATCACAAATTTACCGATTCATTATTTCGCGAAAGTAGATTTCGAGGGATTTACTGACTTGATCGATGCGCTCGGCGGTGTGAAAATTTTAGTAGAAGAAGCAATCGATGATCCGTTTTATCCGTGCCCGGATTTACTGAATTTCTGCCCATTCGAAATTTCCGCAGGAGCGCAAGCTCTTGATGGAGCAACCGCACTGAAATTTGCGCGAAGTCGAAAGACAACTTCCGATTTTGATCGTGCAGAGCGACAACAAAAAATTTTGGAAGCAATTCGCGAAAAAGCCTTCGAGAAAGAAATTCTCACAAATCCGCGAAAATTAAAACAGCTATGGAATATTTTCAAAGATCGTGTGGAAACAAATCTCCGTTTCCGCGAAATTATGCGAATCGGAAAAGTCGCGGATGAATTCAACAAACAAAATCTCGCTTCGATTGTTTTGAACGATGAGCCAACTTTCACAGGGGGAATTTTGTACGCGCCGAACCGTGAAGATTACAACGGTGCGGCGGTGCTGCTGCCGAACGGAAATGATTTCCGAAAAATTCACGCAATCACAGATATTCTCTTTTTGCATCCGCAAGTGGCTGTGGATCAACTCACGATTGAAGTATTGAATGGGAGCGGAACTCCGCGGTTAGCAGAAAAAGCGGCATATGCGTTGAATCGCTACGGTCTAAATACCGCACGGATAAATAATTATCCCGGCGGCACACTCGCGAAAACCACGATTTATTTTTACGACGAAGAAACCACGAGCGAGACAGCAAAGATTTTGCGGAATTTTACCGGCGGGAAAATTGAATTTGGTCCGGTAGAATTGCGAAAACGCGGTTTCGATCTGACTTTAGTTTTGGGTAAGGACTGGCGGGGGGTGGAGTGAGCGTGTGATGTGCAACGCGCGTTTAAACTAAAACCTTTTTCATAATTTTTTAGTCGTTAAAAGTCTAATGACATTCTTGATAACTAAAAAATTAACGAAATGTGATTTTACCCCTCCCTGCACAAAAGTCAATTTCCTAAAACCTCTCTGTAGATATTTAAAGTTTTTTCTGTCATCTCTCGCCACGAGAAATCCAGCACCCGTTTCAATCCGTTTTCGACCAACCGCTTCCGTAAACTTTCGTCTTCCCAGACTTTTTGAATCTTCGCCGCCATTTCTTCCACATTTTTCGGATCAAAAAATTCCGCATTTTTTTCTCCGCAAACTTCTGGAATCGAAGAAGAATTACTAGCAACTACCGGAATTCCGCAGCTCATCGCTTCAAGTGGAGGCAGTCCGAAACCTTCATAAAAACTTGGAAAAACAAAAACGCGCGCATTTTGGTACAACTGCCGCAAATCTTCATCCGAAACAAGTCCGATGAAAACTACGATTTTTTCGAGATTTAATTCCTTCACTTTTGCAAAAATCTCGGGAGCGTAAACAGGGTTTTCCTTTCCGGTAATCACGAGTTCGCCTTTCCACAGTGTTTCCCGCAATTTATCAATCGCTTCCAACATCCCGAGAATATTTTTGTGGTCTCGCCACACACCGGCATAGAGGAGATAATTTTTTGAAATACCAAATTTTTTCTCAAGTTGTTTTCGCGAAAGCTCAGTTGGCGTTGCCGGTATGAATTCTCGTCCCACCCCATTCCACACCACTTTAATTTTTTTCGCGGGAGTTCCCAGCAAATGCTGCAAATCATTTTTCGTGTTTTCCGAAACGGAGATGATTTTTCGTGCGCGTTTTACTCCTCGTTTCAAAACGAGATTGTAAGCCATTCGATGAACAAAGTCGTTCATTTTTTTTCCGGGGAAAAACGAAAGCGTGAGATCGTGGATTGTAGTTACGAATTTTCCACGATAAAGAAGTGGAGAATTAAAATGCGTGAAATGCATTAAATCAAGCTTTTCTGAATTTAATTTTTGCAGAAATCTCGTCTGTTCTGCGAGGGAATAGTGGGGCGCGTCAGCTTTCACCGCATGAAAATTAGAGGCTGGTGGAACGAAGTTTTCGAATTCCTCCGAATTCAAGAAGCAAACAAACTCATCCTCAGAATCCAGTTTCGCGAGATGGCGAATCAATTCGAAAGTGTACCTCCCGATTCCGGTAAACCCATTCGAATACATTCGAGCATCGATACCGATTTTCATTTGAAATGAAGCAATTTAAAACCCGAAAAGTAGCAACAATCCGCCGACAAACAAGCCAAGCGCGAAATTGAAGCCTTTAATTTTAAGCGCATCTTTTAGCGAAAACCCAAGAATTGGCAGCAATCCGTGACCATCCTGCACGATCGAGTTTGCTAGTAAAACCGAAAATGGGATCAGTCCTTTCGCGAAAAGCATCACGAGCACGACATTCGGACCGGAGATTGGGAAAACCCCGACAAACAGCGCGGCGATTAAAATATAAAAAACATTCGTGCTGCTAAAAAATCCTTCTAGATCAATCCGATTTTGCAGAAGTTCAATCACGAAAATCGCCCCTAGCAGCCAAAGAAAAATTTGCCAGAGATGTTTTTTGAGAATGTGTCCGTAAATATGTTCTTTTAGAAAATGCTTGAAATTAAAAAACTCTTTTTCATGGCGGATAATCTCGCATTTTTCACCGACTGCGAGGCGATTTTTTTTTGCAATGAAATCACCACTGAATCCCGCGAAAATTCCAAGCAGGAAAAGAATTGCCGTCAGCCCTAAAAAAATACCGAAACTAATTTCTCCATCAAGTGCCATTGCGATTAGCAAAAAGGCCTCATCACCGCTCGTAGCTACCATTGCGGCAACGATTCCGCCGAAACTCAGCAGTCCGGCCATGTAAAGTGAATCCATCGCGAAAGTGCCAACACAACCGGGAATGCTTCCGAAAAAGGAGGCTGTAAAATAGCCGAGGAATTTATTTTTTTGGGTGAGCTGGAGAATTTTTTCTTTATATTTCAAAACCAGCAATTCGACGATCACCATCAAGATAAAGATGATGATCGAAATTTTCACGCTCGCCTGCAGGCTTGCTGAAAGTGTGTTCCAGATTTCCATTTTGAAGAGTTAAATTACTTAGCTAGTTCCTCCGCCCGTGTTTCGCGGATCACATTCACTTTAATCTGTCCCGGATAAGTCATCTCACCTTCAATTTTCGCCGAAATACTTTTAGCGAGTTTGTGAGCGGCGAGATCGTCGATCTCTTCCGGCTTCACAATCACTCGCACTTCCCTCCCCGCTTGGATCGCGTAAGCATTCGCTACACCTTCAAATCCTTTCGAAATATTCTCTAGCTCTTCTAGTCGTTTGATATATGCATCCAAACTTTCACGTCGCGCGCCCGGTCGACTCGCGGAAATCGCGTCAGCGACTTGAACGATGATGTCAGTCATAGATTCAATCGGGACATCTTCGTGATGCGCCTCTACTGCGTGCACAACCTCATCCGGTAGTTTAAATTTCTTTAAAATATTCGCGCCAATCACCGCATGCGGTCCCTCGATTTCGTGGTCGACCGCTTTACCAATATCATGGAGGAGACATGCGGTTTTTACCATTTTTACATCTGCGCCGAGCTCACTTGCTAGCGTGCTGCCGAGCCACGCTGTTTCTGCCGAATGCTTCAAGACATTTTGCCCATAGCTTGTACGAAATCGTAATCTTCCTAAAAGTTTCACGAGATTTGGAGGTAATCCGACTACGCCGACTTCCATCACGAGCTGTTCGCCCCACTCTTGCATTAATTTTTGGGCATCCTCTTCCGTCTTTTTCACGATTTCTTCGATTCGCGCAGGATGAATTCGTCCGTCAGAAATCAATTTTTCAAGCGCGGTCTTCGCAATGTAACGCCGTAATAAATCGAATCCTGAAATCAGCACCGCTCCCGGCGTATCATCCACGATTACATCCACCCCTGTTGCCATTTCAAAAGCAGTGATATTCCTCCCTTCACGACCGATAATCCGTCCTTTCATGCTGTCA
>JAGLJE010000103.1 GCA_023142645.1 Candidatus Altimarinota bacterium
TTTGGCATGTTGAAACAGGCATAGCGATGTTCATGATTTCAATATTTCATATCTCATGGCATGGGGCTTATTTCAAAAATATGTTTAGGATTAAAAAATAGATGCTGCATTATTTTTCAAACAATTCTCAAATTATCAGTTCTGGAGCTTTATAAGGTTTCCAAGTCCAACACTTCGAACAAGCGAAGCGATTGAACATTTCAAACATCGCTTGAAACCTCTAATTGTTCATTGCACACTGAAAATTGATAATTGATCAAAACTCTCTCCTCCCATTCAGCGTCGCCTGCAAAGTCACCTCATCCGCATAACTCAATTCCGAACCTGTCGGCAACCCTCGCGCGATGCGAGTAATTTTTATTTGTGGAAATTTCTGTAATTGTTTTGTGAGATACATCGCGGTCGCTTCTCCTTCGATTGAAGGATTCATCGCAAGAATAATTTCTTCCACTCCCCCATCTTCAACTCGATTCAGTAAATTGGAAATCGTGAGTGATTCCGGACCCACCCCATCGAGCGGATTTAGCACGCCGTGAAGCACATGGTAAACCCCTTTCCATACCCCCGCTTTTTCGAAAGCCAAAACATCCAGCGCTTCCTCCATTACACAAATTTTGGAAACATCGCGAGTGGAATCCTCGCAAATCCCGCACAATTCGGAAGTAGTGATATTTTTACATTTCTCGCAAAGCTTCAATTCTGTTTTCAAGTTCGCGGAAGCCTCCCCCAATTCGCAGGAAATATTTTGCGGAGAGCGAATGAGATGAAAAACGAGACGTGTCGCAGTTTTTTCCCCGATTCCGGGAAGCGCGGCAAAAGCATCAATTAACCGCGTGACGGAAATCGGGAAATTAGCAGACACACATTGATTTTAACATTATTCAATTCCATTACTTGTTTTTAAGCCCATTTTCTGTTAAAATGAAGTGACTGCGTGGTTAAAAATAAACATGCCATTAAAAAATAAATTAATCGATCTTGTGGACAAAATCCGTGGGAAAAATCACGGCTCCCCTTTTGATTTTCCTGAAAAGAAAGAAGTGAATAAGCCGAGCTCCAAACCAGCAGCTTCCTCGACCGATAAAGTGTTTCAAGCTATTCCTACGGAAAAACTAGAGACTGACGCGACAAAAAAAAACACCAACGGGCAAACTATAATTTCGAACGATGAGCCTCCTGCAACCGCCACTCTAAACCTCGTTGAATTACTGAAAAATCAGTTATTGGAAAATGCCTCTGATTTACATATAAACACAAATTTAGAGCCGTTTTATCGTAACAATCGGGGTCATATCCAATTTTTGTCGGATAAACCACCCGTGAGTGATAAAGATATTAGAACAGTTCTTTTGGCTTCAATTGGCGAAAATAAATTTACAAATTTTTTACAAACAAATGAATTTGATAGTGCTCAGCAATTTGGTTCGGTAGGTCGATTCCGCATTAATATCTCTCGCGATATCAATGGCATAGCCGCGGTTTTTCGCAAAATACCATTTGAATTACCCACAATTGAATCAATTGATTTACCTGAAAAAATAGTTAATTTGATCTGCAACGCCAAGAGCGGTCTCGTACTGGTAACCGGACAGAATGAAACCGGTAAAACTACAACCGTAACCGCACTCGTTAATCACATAAATGAAACCCGGCGTGCCAACATTCTTATGTTAGAGGACCCGATTGAGTTTATTCACCCGCGCAAACAATCTGCCATATCCCAGCGTGAAATTGGCAAACATTCAAATTCTTATGCCGAATCGATGAAACATGCTCTGCGCCAAGATGTGGATGTAGTAGTAGTCGGTGAAATGCGAGACCTCGAAACAATCAGCGCCGCCGTAGGGCTCGCAGAGGCTGGATATCTAGTGTTGGCGACTCTGCATACACGCAATGCATTAGAGTCAGTCGAGCGTATCACGGATGTTTATCCTCCGGAAAAATCACAATTGGTCCGAGTACAACTTTCACTTATGTTGCGTTGCGTTCTCTCTCAAAAACTTTTACCGACCAAAGACAACAATGGTCGTATTATTTGTCGTGAAATCATGATCCCAAATGACGGCATCCGTAATATAATCAGGCAGGGTAAAACTGAAATGCTTTATTCCGCGCTAGAGACAAGTCAATCCACTGGTAATATCTTATTTGATACTTATTTGAAGGCGCTACTTGAGCAAGACTTGATCACTCCAGAAACTGTTCAGCTCGAAGCGCATCATCCTGACGATCTGTGAATTAAAATTTCTTCGTAGAATTAATACTCCAGATATCTCTTCAGCTCCCACGGAGAAACATACAAGCGAAATTCATCGTACTCTTCTTGCTTCGCGGAAATATACTTTTCGCAGAAATGTTCTCCGAAAGCCTCTACCAATAATTTGTCTTTCGCAAAATTACGAACAGCTTTGCGAAGATTCGGGGGAAGCGTACGGATTTTATATTTTTTGGCCTGTGCGTCGTTAAATTCGAAAATATTTTCATTCACTGGATTTGGTGCTTTCTTTTTTTGACGAATGCCATCAAGCCCGCTCGCAAGCATCGCCGCGAACGCAAGATACGGATTGCAACTCGGATCGGGACTACGCAACTCAACGCGCGTCGCCTTCGAAGCAAGTTTGGGATTGACCCG
>JAGLJE010000104.1 GCA_023142645.1 Candidatus Altimarinota bacterium
CGACCCATCCCGAAACAAAAGGGTCAACCGAGCGAATCGTGTTGCGAAGAAAACGAAATTCGAAAGCGTAAGCGAGAGCAAAAACCGCGGTATCAATTATAAAAATGAGATGAAAAATAATGTGGTAGCCTGATTCCCAAAAGAAGAAAGTGAAAGATTGATGCGGGTCTGCAGATTTCCAAAAGCTCAAAAAACCTTGGACATGAGAGAAAAAGAAATTCAACATTAATGGTAGGAAGAAAAATTTTACGAGAAAAGAGAGTACCGCCGTTCGTGCTGCCGCGCGGTTTTCCGGGGAGCGATTTTTACGAAAAATAAAGTCGCGGAGAATCACGAGCTTATCTTTTTGGTAGTCCGCCTCGGTGGTGAAAAAACGGAAGCGTAGAAAATAATATGGAATACCAAGAGTGAGATAACCCAGAAAAAGAAACTCCAAAACTACGAGCGTTTCTTCGCGCAATAAATTCGAATAATAAGAATGCAGCGAATAAATCGCAAAAAGCGTCCCAAAAATCGTGAGGTTGATGAAATAATGGACGGCAGTTCGTAGAAAAATTTTACGCAAATCAGAGTCCTAATTCTTTTTGAAAAATATCCGCAATGTTATCGAATCCTGGCGGAGGATTATTTTGAATACGAGAATCGTAACGTAACACTACTGTCTCGTTGGCATTCGCAGAATCAGCCGATTCTACTCCGTCAAGCTCATCGTATACGATTTCGTCAAAACTCGAATCGCAGCCGGAGATTTTCCAATTCGACGAACCGTACGAATTGAGCGCAGAGGTGAGATTGCCGCAGCGGAAATACTCACGGAGGTAAGCTAAATCGTGTTCTACTGCTTCGCTCCAACTGCAATTTATGAAACCGCTAGTAATTTTTGAAGGACATTTTGGTTGACCGAAGCATGGCCAATTCGAATCAAGCGCGCCGCCGATTGTGTTTCGTGAAAGAATCGTGCCTTCCCATAAAATCTGATTTTTAAAAACTTGATACCACACCGTATTGTCTCGCGAAGTACCCGTCTCGCTCGGCAAGTTCCAGCCGGAGTCTGTCGATCTCACGCTTCCCTCGAGATAATACGCCCCAACAACATTAGTGGGTTTCGGATGAAGAAAAGCATCACCTCCAAAGGATGTTCCACAAACATCATTTTTGAGAAGAATCACTCCAAGACTAGCGTCTGAATCGGGAGGGTAAATGATGTTGTCAGCAATCCGTAAATCCGCCCCGCGAATTACAAGCGTGATTGGATACGGCGGAAGGATGAAGTCGTCGCCGGGAGCGTCGAGAGTGACCGAGCCACCACTCGGCGGATCGAAAAAAATGACATTGTCGATTGCACAATCCGCAAGAAATTTCCATTCGCCATTGATCGGATCCGCGGAAGAATTGGAGCGGTCGAGATATTGGAGAGAAAAGTTGCGCGCATCGAGATCGGAAATCGTCACCCCATTACCAGTCGCATCGCAACCGCAAAGATCGACGATATCGCCATTCGAGCAAGTAATCGGAAAGCAAACATTCTCTTCATGAAAAGGCTGCAAAATCTGCTCAATGCGAGGATTCATGAGGCTACGCGCTTCGGAATACGCACTATCCCCCACTTCTTCGGAATCCGCCACGCTATCGAGAACTTCAGAACGAGTCGTACCCGTACCTCTGATTGGCTGGATGCGAGTATCGAAATAGCAGATTTCCCGGGAACTGGTCGAAGTGGTATTTTCACCAACCCTCACTTTGTAAAAAGATTTATTCTGAGCGGGAATGTAAAGATTATCGCCAACAATATCGAAACTCGCTTGTGGTAGGCAACTGGAAAAACTCGCGCTTCTCACATCTTGACTTTGATTTGCCACAATCGGAGTACTGGCAACTTCCACGCAAACATCATTTTTGTTGAAACAACCACCCTGATCATTAACAGTAAGTGGTATCTTGACTTCGCCATTTATAATTTTCAATGTTTCAATGGGACAGCCGTCATTCAAAACCGCCGAATCGCAGTCAAGATTGAAGCTGCAAGCACCGCCAGTGCTGCTAGAAGAAGATCCGCCCGAAGAAGTACTACCACCGCCAGTTGAAGATGATGAAGAACCGCCCGAAGAAGTGCTGCCGCCAGTCGAGGAAGTTGATGAAGTACTACCGCCAGTCGAAGAAGTTGATGAAGTGCTGCCATTACCAATTGTTTGACAATCGGCATCGCAGGTGGCGGTATTGGGAGGCTCACATTCCTCGCCAGGATCAATGTGCCCGTCGCCACAGAAAGGCAGTGTGATTATTTTACAGTTGGCATCACAAGTAGAAATGTTGGGAGGTTCACATTCCTCGCCGGGATCGATATTTCCATCACCGCAAAAGGGTCCTTCGATAATCTGACAATCAGCATCGCAAGTGGAAGTATTGGGAGGTTCACATTCTTCACCGGGATCAATGTGCCCGTCGCCGCAGAAAAAGCAGGTAACGACGCTCGTCACGCTCGCACCAGAATCACCGCCTGTGTTACAACCCACAATATCTGGCGATTTCAGAACAGTAAGAGATGAATTCAAAGTATCGCCATTGGACGCATTCGAAGAAGCTGTAAGTGAAAAAGTCGTCGTGGCGTTTTGTCCCGGATTGAGATGAAAACTAACAGTTTCCGTGAAAGGGTTGGTCAATGCTGATGAGGGAGATCCCCATGTTTTTTTTGTAGCCGTGTAAGTGACTCCGCAGTCACTACCACTTGATAAAACAACCTCATAAGAATGAGGTACTGACTCGCCACACTGCACTGCAAAAGTGACATTCATCGTAAAAATAAATAACAAGCAGGCAAAACCAATGGAAAATGATTTGACAACGAAATGAAAAAAAAAATTTTTCAAAAAAATTTAAGTTTAAAAAACTACATCGAAATCAGATTCATTTACCTCAACATTCTCTCCCAGAGAACGAACATCTGTTAGGGGCTTTTCTAAAAAATAAACTGAAAGAAGCAGTCCGATAAATATCACGATC
>JAGLJE010000105.1 GCA_023142645.1 Candidatus Altimarinota bacterium
GAAAGACCCATCAGGACGACCGGATAAGACTCCGGCATCAGCCAGTGAGGAAACCGAACCAGCTGCCCAACTAGCGATGCTGGAAGCGTCAGTGAAAGTTGTCGCTGCAACTGCTACGCTGAATGTGAAGACCGAAGTCATCGACAAAGCGAGAGCAGCCAAAGCAGCGGTGAATTTTTTAAAGGAATTCATTTTAATCGAAGTTAAATAATTGGTCCCGCGTGTTACGGAACACAATGCAACCTATCAAACAGACAGATTACAGAAAATAGGATAAACAGGAAAACCTGTAGATAATAATTTATTTTCAGCTCCCAATGGCGGAAGCAAATTCGCCGTGGCGAAGGCGAGGACTAAACCTCTGAAAAGCTTGCCCTCACGGAAGTGAGGATCGTTTTAAAAATTTGGAAATTCATTACACATTGCACAATTGATGATTGAAAAAATTGCACATTGTAAATTGATAAATTAAACATTGATTGAACCCTCTCGAATTTCTCTCTCTGAGAATCAGTTTCGACAGGTCGTGATTTCAAGGAGCGGCGTCTATTTCCGTGAAAACGGAAATCTGAATTACTTAATTTTTCGTTGTTTTTACAATGTTTCCGAACGCAACTCTAGCTCCTCCATTCCCTGATTTTTCGGAGAAGCTTCTTACTTTTTAAACTGGAATTTATAGAGTTTTTTCGAGTTTGGCGGATTTTATTGATGCGCGCAAACGGTGTCAAATTTTGTTAACCCGAAGTTGTCCTTCGAATCCGTCCCACACGCACTATTCGCAACCGACTCCACCGAATTAATGTAATCGTTCCAGCTCTTTTTGGCTTTTGGAAGCGATCCACCAGCTGCACACAATTTTTATTCTTTTCGCTGTCTAAAACTAATTTTTCCGATTTTTGTTTCAAATTTTAGCTTGCCATATTTTTGTTTTTATTGCTCATTTGAAAAACTTTGTTAGATCAAATTTTGAGTAGCGGAAATTTTAGCGATTTAGATTTGAAAGTCAAGGTTTTTTACAGGAAATCGTCAGCTTCAATCCCCCCCCTCAACACTCGTGTCCCACTGGAAGTTTGGAATTTAAATTTTGAGATTTGGAATTTATTTGAAATTTGGATTTTAGAATTTGTAAATTGAACATTGTTTTTACTGAATTATTCGCAGGTTCAATTTTGTAAATTGAATCTCGTTTTTACCGAATCATTTTGTAAAAACACCTTAATGGGGTGTTTCTCCCCGCAAAAACCCAGCCTTGAATGAATGAAACCTCCCCTCTCGAATCGCCCTTCGAATCGCCTGAATAAAATCGAAAATCCATGTGAGATTGTGAATCGTGAGCATCCGCATCCCGAGAATTTCATTCGAAACGAAGAGGTGTCGGAGATACCCACGCGAGAAATTCTGGCACGCTTCGCAATGACAACCGGAAATTAAAGGCTTTTTGTCGGTTTTAAATTTTGAGTTTCGGATGTTTTTGCGCTTTCCCGATTTGGAAAAAAACGAACCATGCCGCGCTAATCGCGTCGGAATCACACAATCAAACATGTCGATCCCCCGCTCGACCGCCTCGAGAATGTCGCGCGATTCTCCCACTCCCATCAGATATCTCGGCTTATTTGAAGGTAAAATCGGACAAACGATGTCGAGCGTTCGGAGAAAATCCGACTTCGATTCCCCCACTGCTAATCCACCGATGGCGATTCCGGGAACCGGCAAACTCGCGCAAAACCGCGCAGATTCCCTTCGTAAATCAGGAAAATTCACGCCTTGAACGATTGGGAAAAGCGCTTGCGTCGAATTCGACCCCTGGGGTCTACCCCGACCCCTGGGGTCAATCCAAAACTTTAAACTCTCCTCCATCCACTTTTGCGTATGCGTCAACGCAGCTTCCGCGACTTTTTTCGAAGCATCCGCCGGCGCGCACTCATCGAGCTGCATCACAATGTCTGAACCGAGTTTTTGCTGAATTTGAAGTACTTTTTTCGGAGTAAGAAATCTTTTTGACCCATCGAGCGGAGAACGAAATTCTACTCCCCTGTCGAGAATTTTCCGCGATTTCGCAAGCGAAAAAACTTGAAATCCGCCGCTGTCGGTGAGAATCGGACCGTCCCAATTCATGAATTCGTGGAGTCCGCCAAAGCTTTCAATCAAGCTGCTCCCCGGTCTTTCTTCGAGATGAAAAGTATTTCCGAGAATAATCTCCGCACCGCATTTTTTGAGTTCGGAAGAACTCACTGTTTTCACCGCGCCGTATGTTCCGACCGGCATAAAAACCGGTGTGCGAAAACTACCGTGAGGTGTGTAAAATACTCCTGTCCGCGCGGAAGTTTTGGTATCTTTTCGCGTGATTTTAAACTCGAACATTTGCTAGATTTTAACTCAAAAAAACCGAAACTGCTGCTACACAGCTGCTGCGCGCCGTGCCTCACTCATCCATTGGAAGAATTGCGGAAAGATTTTGAAGTCACGATTTTTTTCTACAATCCGAACATTCACCCGCACGAAGAATACGAAATGCGGCTTGCCGAAGCGAAAAAATACTGCAACGGAAAATGCGAAATTATCGAGGAAGAATACGATTCGAAACGGTGGTTTAATCTCACGAGGGGCTTGGAAAATGAGCCAGAGCGCGGAAAAAGATGCCAGATTTGTTACGAAATGAGACTTGCCAAAACCGCCGAAGTTGCTGTAGAAAGGAACTTCCATGTTTTCGCAACTACGCTTTCGATATCTCCGCACAAGAATGCAAAATGGCTAAACGAAATCGGTGAGCAACTTGCCGAAAAATTTGGCATCAAACATCTCACTGCCGACTGGAAAAAGCGCGATGGATTCAAAAAATCTCTCACTCTCTCCCGCACCGCCAACCTTCACCGACAAAATTATTGCGGCTGCGCATATTCAATTCCCCACTAATTAAATTCATACAAAAATTCAAAATACCTCAGTAAAATAAGCGTAAAATCAGATTAAAAATAAGATTTGTACCAAAAATTTAAGAAATTAAAACATATAAAATTGTTTGAAAATTAGAAATTGAAAATTGAAAATTATTTGCACATTATCCATTGCACATTGAAAATTAAACCCCTCCATCACGCTTTACCAAAAGTGTCCACTAGACATGTAGTAGACAAAAATCTTTGTCGAGATAAAAAAAATTGTCCACTAGACAAACCGTTCGGCTGGGGAAAACCGAGTAGACAAGTAGTAGACATTTTTCGTTGTCCACTAGACAACTTTGACCACCTCACCGACCGCGCCAAAACTCGTAATCGACAAACCCAAACCACACTTGAAGATCTGCCATTTCAGCTGATCGAAAAAAAGAAAAAATGGTGGCTAGTAAAGTTAGCTGATGACACTTTTGGCTGGCTACCAGCTAAGCAAATTAAACGCATAAAAGACTTAAATTACTGGGATAAAGTTAAACTGACGCCAAAAAATAAAACCATTCCTCTACCCTACCACGCGCTGACTAAAATCCGCAGAATCTTCGGCGAATTTAAGGAAATCCCCTACCTCTGGGGAGGCACCGCGAAGCGTGGTATGGACTGCTCCGCATTTGTTCAAAAAATCTTTCTAAGGCTTTTTGGAATTCTCCTCCCGCGCAACTCCCGCGAACAAAAAAAGTGTGGTACTTTTGTCTACTCGACAGCACTTTGTCCACTCGACATTTTGTTTTTTGTCCACTCGACAACCAGTAGACATCACGTCGGTGTCTACCTCGATGAGAAGGTGTGGCATTTTTGTCTAAACAAAAAAGGACTGTCTACTGAGCCTCTCGACAAGATGAAAAAGCGGTACAAATATCTCACCGCTAGACGATTATTTGAATTTCAAAATTCTTAAATGCTTAAAAAAATTAGAAGCGCGAAAAACATTCATGTGATCGGCGTGAGCGGCACCGAAGGTTCGGCTGTAGCACTTTTTTTGAAGAAATTAGGGATAAATTTTATTGCTCACGATTTTGCCGAAAAAGCTAAATTCAAGCGCAATTTTCTCAAAAATCATTTCGGGTATTCGGCTGCCAAAAGGGAAAAAATACTTAAATCTGTCCTAAATCTAAAAAGCTTAAAATTTCAGAAAAATTACCTTAATGGCGTTGAAAACGCTGATCTGATTTTCGTTTCTCAAAATTGGGAAGCCTACTCGCCTAACGAAGAATTGAAAGGGCTCTTTACAAAGAATCCAAACAAATTTGCCACAATCACCCAGCTTTACTTCCAGCTTTTCCCAGGAAAAATCATTGCTATTACTGGCACAAATGGCAAATCGACAACTGCCAAATTGGTTTCCGAAATTATGCTATCGAGTAGACAAAACAAAATGGCGAGCCTGTCCTCCGAAGCCTTGGCGAAGGGGGATAGACACCGAGTAGACAAAAT
>JAGLJE010000106.1 GCA_023142645.1 Candidatus Altimarinota bacterium
TAATGCTCAAGGCGAGACGGGCGGAGCAAAAACACATACATTAACTATTGCTGAAATGCCTGCGCATACACACGGATTAAATGTTGATATTTCTGCGGCTGGCGCATATAGCAATCCAACAGGAGCTAATGGCGTTGATGCTGTAGATAATGATACTGTGAGATCCACGGGTGGTGGTGGTCCGCACAACAACCTCCAGCCATACATAGCGTTTATTTATTGCCAAAAAGATTAATATAGTTTTGAAACAAGTGGTGTATATTTTAGAAATCTTTACTTTTCGCAAACTCCTCCAACTTTTCTCCCACGATCTTCGCGAAATCCACGAACGGCATTTTGATTGATTTCGTGTGAAGCCCTGTTCTGAGAACGATTTTTTTTATATGAGATAATTCAAACAGTAATCACCCTCGCGCGAAAAATTCCTCTTGATCAAATTCCAGCAACGTGGAATCCCACACTCGCTTTCCGTTTTTTGTGCTTCGTTTACTTTCGAATTCCATACCGTCAAAAACTTCATCTCGTAGAAAATTATATTTTTGCGTAAGAATATTGCTCTCTTTTTTGATCGCGCGGAAATCTTTTCCATGAAGAACATAAAAATTGAAACTCTCTGCAAAATCTTCAAACGGATCGCTCATCGCATAGCCACTGACAAAGTCTTTTCGTTCAGTCATGAATTTTTGCGTTTTTTCATCTTTCCAGCTCAGTCGATAAAACTGCACACTCGGATCATCCGCCGGAATTTTTATGTTTCCATCCGCGAAACCGCTCGGTGCGAAACTCGCTCCTTTTAAATTGCCGAGATCGACGATGTGACCAAGTTCGTGCACAAAAACCGAGATAATCTCATCATCTTTTAAATTTCCGCAGCGAAGTTCGATTAAATGAGAATTCGAAAGTCCGCGCGGACTTTTTTTCGAAAAGAAAAGTTTCATCGAATCGAGACTCACGGTGAGATTTTCAGGAACCGCCGCGAGAGTTTGCTCGAGGATGGCTTTGCAGTTTTGAATTTCCTCGTCCTCAATTTCGCGATTACTCTTAAGAATTTCCACTTTTAAATTCCGCGCATCAAAATGATTCGAAAGTACCGCGACATCTTGTGTTTGTGGAATCGGCTGGGAAATTTCTATAATCTTAGGTAAGTCGGGAATGAATGGATTTGCTTCTAATTTCGGTTTTTCCGGAAAAATCAGCGGGGGATTGATCACGGTGAAATTTTCCATCGGATACAATTTCTCCTCTTCAAAAACCTCATTTCCGGCATTTACACTTACCGTAATTACGAGAATCGCGAGAGTTGCGAAGGAAGCAATTCTGCAACGCGTGAAAATTTTGGAAAGCATTTGAGTGAAAAAAAGGAAGCAAGATTACAAAAAAAACTCCGAGTTGTCAAGTCGGGAATTTGTAATTCTGCACACCTACACGCATAGAAAATTGAAAGCGGAAACAGAAGCAGGGTTGATTTTTAAGAAGTAAACTAAATAATTAAACAAATGGCTTCTAA
>JAGLJE010000107.1 GCA_023142645.1 Candidatus Altimarinota bacterium
CCGAAAGAATTGCGAAAAAACTTGGACTGACTGATGTAGGCTTGCCGGAATTTTCAAGCAAAAAAAACCAACTCCGTAAAAAAGAGTTCCAATCGTACATTCACGATGTTAATGCTTTTGAAATTAACTCACTAAAAATCGATTGCGACCGGGATTGCCGAATCACAATAGATTCGAAACTTTCCGAAACAATCCGCGAAATAGCCGCAAAGAATCTCATCACTCTTCGGAATAAAAATGTCCGACATGCGGCAATCGTGGTTTTAAAATTTCCGGAAAATGAAATACTGGCGATGATCGGTTCTCCGAATCCGGCTAGCAGTGTCTCGGGAAATCAAATTAATATGGCTGTAAAACCGCGCCCGATCGGCTCGACAGTTAAGCCTTTCATCTACACGAAAGCTTTTGAAAAAAAATTACGCGCTTACACGCTAGTCGAAGATAAGGAATACAAATACACAACGGCGGATGGCTTCGCCTTTTATCCGAAAAACTATGACGAAAAACATTACGGCATGATAAATCTACATTACGCGCTTTCGAACAGCTTGAATATTCCCACAGTAAAAGTATTGGAGTTTGTCGGTTTGGAGAATTTTTATAAATTTTTGGAAAAAGATTTGGAATTCGCTCCCGTACAAAATCTTAATAAATATCAGCTTGGAATCGCCTTAGGGCAATTGGAAATGAGCCTGCTTCAGCTCTCCTATTATTTCTCCATTTTCGCCCAAGAAGGAAGACTGCTACCGCTCTCCGTAGGCACTGATTTGCCGATTAATCAGGCAGTCAATAGTGTTGATAAAAGAATCTTCCCGCCACAATTCGTCCAACTGACTAACCAAATTCTCACCGATAGAAGTACCAGTATCGATCAGTTTAGTCTGCTCAGCAATTTGAATACCAGCAGTAAAACCGTCGCGCTCAAAACCGGAACCTCTCGCGAATATCACGACAGCTGGGTGATCGGCTACACTCCAGATTTTTTGGTGGGGGTCTGGGTAGGCAATGCGGAAAACACTCCAATGAAGGAAGTTTCCGGGCAAGTGGGCGCCGGAAAAATTTGGCATGAAGTAATAAATCTGATGCTGAATTCGAAATACAATCACCAAAGTATTTTTCCGACAAATCTAATCCGTGAATTTCCCGATGGAGAGAATTTGGAATACGGATTGCTCGATGATAATTTCGAGCAACTTAAAAATATTCTGGTTAAAGGTGAAAATGCTCTAATCACCTCACCTCACGATGGAGATATTTTTTTACTCAACGATGATATGAAAATATTTCTGAAAGCGCGTGAAATCGTGAGGTGGTTTCAAGATGGCGAACTATTGGAAGAAAGTGAAAAATTTATTTTCGCGCCGAAAGAAAGTGGAGCATTCACTTTTCAAGCGATTGCAGGAAATGGGGAGAAAGCGGAAATAACTCTTATGGTGGAGGAGGGTTTTTGAAAGTAAAGTACGGAACTACAAGAATTCTATTTAAACCAGAATCGTCATGATTATTCTTGTAATTCGTGTTTGAATCGTCTTTCGTATTCTTGTTAAAAATAATTCCTGTAATTCACCCGCTACTCAACAACCTCAAAATAACTTCCGCGAGTTCGAGCAAAGTTTTCAGGGAAGTACATTTCTGAAATCACCGCGGGCAAATGATGGAACTTCCCCGGAACCAAAACCCTCACGAAATAATCGAAAACATAAGTGCCGGGTCTCAGTGATTCATCGAAAAGAAATAATCGATCATCTCTCATTTCCTGCCTGCGCGGGCGCAAAGTCCGATCGTAGCTCTGTCTTGATGAAGCTTGATTTTCGGAACCATCCGTATTTCTACTGGCTTCGATCAACCCCCTGTCCTCGGTGGCAAGATTGAAATTAATCAATTCCACTCCGGCGGGAATAAAATCCTCAATCGCCACAAAATTCCGCTGTTCCGGCACTATTATCTCCATGTGTCCCCGCAAAACATCTCCGACCTTGGCTTGAGCAATCGGTTTTTCAAACTTTTCATCATCTAAATAATAGAAATTTCTTGAGATTGTGAAACCTTCATCACGCGGCGGGATACTGTCGATCGGTAGGAAATATTTGAGAGCGATGTCATAATAAAAATTATTCTGCTTTTCGTTGCGATCGGTTTTTAGGAAATCTAGACGAATTGTTTCACCCAGCGGTATTTCGGAAAGCGGTTTAATCTCGAACGAAGGCTGTTCGAGAATTGTTTCCGCGATGAAATCAAAAGTCTCTACCTTCTCCCCGTCCAGCACGACATCTAAACTGAAATCAGATTTATTTTCCTCACTCCAAACTAGATAATCTGTGAAAGCATCAATGACGGCAAGAGTGCTGTTCGTCGATCCCCAAGCGCCATCTTTGGCGCGTGATTTGAGCAGCCAGCGCAAAATCCTATCCATTATTTTGTTATCTTTCCCATCAGCTACGAGAGCTTTGAGCAATAGGGCGGTATCCTTTTCTGTGGTTTCATAAAACTGCCAAAGACGATTTGCACTGACCGGCAAATGTGCCCCTCGAGCGTCAATTCTGATGCGATTTTCCAAAATCGAGTAAATTTTATCTTTAGTGTGTAGTGAGAAATAATTAGGATTTTCCGCCAGCAAGATTGCCAATGATGTCAGCTCGATATTTCGTATTTCTTCGTTGAGAAATTTTTCATCGCTAAGAACCCTTCCTTTTAGTAAAGGAATAATCTCTTGCAAGTATTTTTCCCCTGTTGGATCTTGAGAGAAAAGAGCCGCCGCAAAAATGATATTGCTTCGGCTCAAACTCTGTTGATGTTGATAATATTTGACTTTGAGTAAAACAAAATCAAAAGCTCTTCGAAGTTTGCTTTCGTCAATCTCTAAACCGGATTTTTTTAGGTTAATCAGCGTTTGTGCTATATGTAAAGTCAAATGATAATTGGAATTCCAATTGCTAAAATAAATAAATCCTCCATCAGAATTTTGACTTTCGTACAAACGCGCCAATCCCTTTTTCAACGCTTCGTCCAGTGTGTATTTTTCACCTTCGAAATCAATTTCTTCAATCTCGAACTTATCGCCGATGTTTTCCAGATTCAGCCCTTTTTTCACGATTGCTATCGCGTCAAGCTTGCTGGCAATTTGTTCACTGCATCCGTAAGGAAATGAAAGCAGCGAATTCAACCCATCTGAAAGAAACACTGCCAATGTTGCACTGGAGCTGATTCTTAAACTACCCTTTTCTTTTACGATATCCTCTGGAAGGTAAATATACTCGCTCACCTTATTTTCTCTGGAATAATTCGCAGTCGCTGTAGCTTCGTAAGTATCGTTGCGAGTAATTTTAATTTTCTGAATAACAGTGTCCTCCAATTCCTCATTTTTGGCGGAAAGTGTGAAAGTATGCACACCTGTTTTTTGTGCCACGGGGACATTTACCGAGAAATTAATAATCTTGGTTTCTTCACTCTTCAGACTAATCTTTTTAATCTGCTCTCCGTCATCAATCTGCAAAGTGTCGCTCAAAAATTCAAGCTCTAAAGTTTGAGATTTGTCAGACTGGTTAAAAACCTTAGCGCCAAGCTCCAACTCATCCCCCGGCACCACGAAACGCGGCTTGATCGGAATCAACATTAATTCTTTGCGGGTAGTGAATTCCTCATAGGCAACCCCAACTTTGGTGTCCTTTGTAATTCCAACAGATTCAACCTGCCAAGATGTCAGATTGTCGGGAATAGTGAAATTAACTTGAGCTTTTCCATCCGCATCAGTGCGAATCACCGCCTGCCAAAAAGCAGTATCTCTAAATTCTCCTCTTTTTTTCTTTGCCAAATCCTCTGAATCCGCACCTCCCCCACCTTTAGTTTCATTAAAAACATCAACTTCATAGAGAATATTTTCAAGATTACTGGAAGTTGATATCGTCAAAGGAAAACCGCCATAAAAGAACACTAATGGATTTTTCTTTGGGTTTCCCTTTAACGCCAGAACACTAAGATCAGCAACTGCTACTGAAAACTCTGTTTCCACTGGATTGTCCGCATAATCAAGTGAGTTAAATTTTAATACCACTTCTTCACCAGGTAAATAAGATTTTTTATCAGATCGAACAGAAACATTTAATTCTTTTTTCTCTGTATCAACTTTAAATCCAACTTGCCCAAATTTAACATCAGGATCCGAGTCTGCAGAAAGTAATATCACTGAGACATAAAAGTTAGGAACATAATCTTCTGCCACAGAGAAGCTATAATCGTAAAGATTTTGATTGATATTAACAACTTCATATTTAAAAACCTTTCCTCTTTCAATGCTAATTAGCGCTTTAGCTTTCTTGTAAGGAGATTTAATAATGATCTTCGCTTCATCACCTATTTTTAGATTGCTTTTATCAACAACTATTTCCAATTCTTGATCATTTGTTCTTCTAACATCAACTTGAGCATTTCCGTGAACATAAATATTATAACTACTCACAATTGTATTTCCTCTACTATCTTTACTAGCAACC
>JAGLJE010000108.1 GCA_023142645.1 Candidatus Altimarinota bacterium
CTCGGCAGGCTGAAATCAACCGAAAATTGTTTCACGGTTTGTGCTGAGGCGGGGATTTCTTTTTCGAAATCAAACCAACTTTCTGTGGATTCGCTTCCACTTTTTTTTTCAAGTACCGCTCGTATCGCTTCTAAATTTACAAAAAGATTATGAGGTTTCAGATGTCGAAAGTCACGGTAAACAATTTCTCCATCCTCATCGAAATCAAGCAAATTGCTTCTTGTTAAAAGTGCGAGTGCATCTTCACTTCCGCCTGCGTGTACGAAAGCCCCGCCGAATTCCTCAGCCCATTCTACGAAATATGGTCGCGCGGAACGCACCGGTCCGACTCGTTCTCGTTCGCTTGTATCGAAAATTGCGAGGAAGCGAGTGATGCCTCCTTCTGCGAGAGCTTCAAAAACGATTCCAGCCTCATTTAATCCGCGCATTTGAAGGCGGGAGGCAGGATGATTTTCAATTATCACTGCAATTATTTGCGACTCACTTTTTTTCGAAATCGGTAAACCGGTAAGCGGAGAAACTTTTTCTGTAGGAAGGAAAATATTAGCTTTTCCAATTGCAGGATTCGTAAGCTCTTCGAGTATCTCAAAGGTTAGATCATTGTTCTTCGGTGGAGTGGATTTTTTCGCGAGGTATTCGAAATATGCCCTCCCGCCGAGCAGTGAAATTAGGAAAAGTAAAACACTCGCTAGCGCGAGCAACGATCTTTTCCGCTCCCCAAAAAAAGAAAAATCCATCTTATCTCGAAAGAATTATTTCTCGCTTTTTTTCTCGCTGCCTTTCTTTTCGGTATCGCTTTCTTTACTAGCTTGCGCGGTCGCTTTTTCTTCCTCTGCTTCTTTCGCTACATCTTCGCTTACTGTTTCACCCACTTCTTCGGCGAGTTCTTCTTCGACTTCTTCAGAAGTCTTCGGGGCGATAATCGAGATTACCATTGCATCTTTTTCCTCGAGAATTTCGTGTTTTTCATGATCAATCGTCAAATTTTTCACTTTCACCGAGGCACCGATCTCTTCGAGATTGGAAATATCCACCTTGATTTCTTTCAGCAAATCGCGCGGCAAACACTTCACTTCCACCTCGCTTTTTCCATGTGTAAGAATCGCACCGAAATCTTTTACGGCAGGACTCTCGCCGATTATCACGATCGGGACTTTCGCGATCATTCTTTTTCCACGCTCGATTTGTTTCAAATCAATGTGAGCAAATTCGTCGGTGAGTGGATCATAATCGATTTTGTGAATCAAAATTTCGCGTGGTTCTTTTTCTCCCTCGACCTGTAAATTCACGATTGAGCTACTGCCCGCCTCTTTAAAAATTTTACGAAAAGTTTGATAATCAAAAGTAAGGTGCAGATTTTCTTTTCCCTTTCCATAATATTCCGCAGGAATTTTCCGTTCGTGACGGATGTCGCGGGATTTAATTTTCAAATCACGGAGCGAAGCTGGAAGGGTGATAGCGGAATCCATAAAAAAACTTGCCGAAGAATTCTAAGAGAAAGATGGAAGGAAAGCAACAGAGGAGAGCAATTATTCCGATTTTAAAAGGGAGCCAACGACTAAACGATTTTTTCGTAAACTTCTTGGATCAAGTAAGCTGATTTCTCGATTATAGATTTTAACGAGCCTTTTGCTTTTAGTATTATTAAGGTCAAGGGTTGATAGAGAGGTGTTGTCTATCACGAATATTCCGCCCTCGAGATCGGGAATGCTTTCGCGAATATGCTTTCTTTCTTTTAGAGTTTTTCTTCTAGGATCTTTTTTAATTCTTTCCATTTCAAAAAATTAAGGAAGTGGTAAATTACCTCCTTTTTTCGAATTATGCAAATCACTCACAATCCCATTTCTTTTTTTACCGCGTTGACATGGCGGATGAGGGCTTCGTTTTTTTGAAGTTCGGCGGAGATGCGACGGCAGGAATGCAGGACGGTGGAATGATCGCGATTGAAATTTTTAGCGATTTCCGCGAGACCGCAGCCGAGAATTTCTCGCGAGAGAAACATCGCGATTTGGCGGGCAGTGCGGAATTCTTTTTTGCGAGAAACTCCGCAAATTTCGGTGACAGGGAGATTAAAATGTTTCGAAACGAGCTCGATTATTTCTGCGGGGGTGCGGATGGAAATCTCGGGAGCAGATTCTGGCAGACCGAGCATCCGTTCTTTTTTATTTATTTTCTCGAGCATTCGACCGAGTTCGCGAATCGTGGGCTGTGTGCGGAGTAGGTCAGTTTGCGCGGTCGTCCATGCGAGTGCGCTTTCCAACTCACGCACCGAATTGGTGACATTCATCGCGATGAATTCAAGTAATTCCGGATCGAGAATTACCCGCCGTTCGCGGGTTTTGTTTTTGAGAATCTCGAGACGGGAATGAAAGCTCGGTTGCTCAATTTCACAAACAAGCCCCCATGTGAGTCGGCTGCGGAGGCGATCCATCAATTCGGTTAATTCGCTCGGCGGGCGATCGCTCGTGAAAACAAGTTGTTTTCCCTTTTGATGGAGATCGTTGAAAATGTTGAATAGCTCAGTTTGGGTTTTTTCGCGGTTTTCGAGAAATTGAACATCATCGAAAAGCAAGATATCAATGTCGCGAAATTTCTTTTTAAATTCATCGGCTTTGAATTTTTTGGAAGCTAAGACAAACTCGCGCGTAAAAATCTCAGAGGTTGTGAAAGCAACGATTTTGTTGGGATCATTTGTTAAAACTTCATGACCGATTGCGGAAAGGAGATGGGTTTTGCCGAGACCAACCCCGCCGTAAATTACGAGAGGATTGTAGGTGAGGCCGGGTGTGCGAGAAACCGAGAGTGCCGCGGCGTGGGCGAGACGGTTTTCGTCACCCGGCACGAAATTTGCGAGAGTATAGCGAGGATTGAGTTTTGCAGAAAGAATGCCCGAGCGGGTGAGAACTACCTCCTCGCGACCGCGAGCTTTGTAAATTTTTTTGTCGCCGGGTTTCGCAAAAACGGCACGAAGATCAATTGTGCGAGGGTCGATACCATCCTCGAGTGCAGCGTCTACTTCGAATTCGACTTCCTTGATTTTGGAATTTTCTTCTTCAGCCGCTTGTAAAATTTTGAGCGCGTATTTTCGAGTGATCCACTCACGGGCAAAGTTAGTGGGAGCGCCGACCACGAGTGTCTCATTTTCGATGGTGAGGGCGGCGGTGTTTTGGAACCACGTGAGAAATTGAGAGCGCGAAATTGTGGGTTCGAGGCGGCGGAGAATCGAAAGCCAAAAATTTTTGTAATCCACGGGGTATGAGGGTGAGTTAAATTTGATTGAAAAGTTGTTCTTGAGAGAATCGGTAATCTTGTTCTTTGAACTCCAAAATTTTATTTA
>JAGLJE010000109.1 GCA_023142645.1 Candidatus Altimarinota bacterium
GGTATTTTTTATGTTTTCATTTTAATTTTCGCGAATCTTGCAAACCGCTTTTTCGGAACTAGCGGGGTGTACGCAGCTTCAGCAGTTTCGGGATTGGCAGATGTAGACGCAATCACAATCTCGCTTTCAAGTCTTGCAAAAAGCGGCGAACTCACGGCTGAAGTAGCCACAAAAGGAATCACGCTTGCGGTAATAGTAAACACACTCGTGAAACTCGCGATCATACATCTCTTCGGTTCACGAAAACTTTTCAAACAGGCAACAGTCGCTTTCGGAGTGGTTTTGGGAAGCGGACTGCTGGCGATTTTGTTGGTCTAATTGGAACTGAAAAAATAGTATCAAAAATTAGAGAAACTTGTTGGAAATCTAAAAAATTAGAAAGTCTGCTGAATAATTTGAAGAAGAAATTGGCATAGCCCGTTCCTAAAATTCGCGTTCCGTCAAAAGGAGGGAATAGCTAAGCTGGTTCCAAACTCCTGAAACTCCGCTAAAATGCTACCAAGTATTTAACTCTTTTTCGAAATGTCGAATAAAAAATTAGCCGCTTTCATGGAAAGCGTGAAAACTAAAAATCCGGGGGAGTTGGAATTCCATCAAGCTGTCGAAGAAGTGGCAGCGGAGATCATCCCTTTCGTTGAAGAAAATCCGAAATATGCAGAGGCGAAAATTCTTGAGCGAATGGTCGAACCGGAGCGAGTGATTATTTTTCGGGTGCCGTGGCGGAATGACAAAGGTGAAGTTCAAATCAATCGCGGTTTCCGCGTTCAAATGAATTCCGCAATCGGACCATACAAGGGCGGATTACGCTTTCATCCGAGCGTGAATCTCGGGATTTTGAAATTCCTTGCTTTCGAGCAGGTTTTTAAAAACTCGCTCACTACGCTACCGATGGGAGGAGGGAAGGGGGGAAGTGATTTCGAACGAAGAAGGAAGTCTGACAACGAGGTGATGAGTTTCTGCCAAAGTTTCATGAATGAACTTTTTCGCCATATCGGACAGGATACCGACATACCGGCGGGGGATATCGGGGTAGGCGCGCGGGAGATCGGGTTTCTTTTCGGGCAATATAAAAAATTGAAAAATGAATTTACCGGTGTTTTTACCGGAAAAGGTCGGAGTTTCGGTGGCAGTCTCATTCGACCGGAAGCGACCGGTTATGGAAATGTTATTTTTGCTGAAGAGATGCTGAAAACAAAAGGGGATTCATTGAAGGAGAAAATTTGCGCAGTGTCCGGCTCTGGCAATGTTGCACAATTCACCGTCGAGATGCTGAATAAATTGGGAGCGAAAGTCATCACGCTCTCCGATTCGGACGGTTTCATTCACGATTCGAATGGAATCAATGCAGAGAAACTCGCGTGGGTGATGGAATTGAAAAACGGGAAGCGCGGTCGGATTAGCAAGTACGCGGAAAAATTCGACTGTGAATATTCTAAAGGTAAAAGACCATGGGGAGTGAAATGCGATGCCGCTTTTCCTTCCGCCACGCAGAATGAGATTTCGAAAACGGATGCAGAGTTGCTTGTGAAAAATGGCTGTCAGCTTGTCTCCGAAGGAGCGAATATGCCGACGGATCCGGCAGGTGTGACAGTTTTTCTGAATGCAAAAATTTTTTACGGACCGAGTAAAGCGGCGAATGCCGGTGGTGTAGCCGTGTCTGGCCTTGAAATGAGCCAAAATTCGCTTCGTCTCAGCTGGAGTCGCGAGGAAGTTTTGGAGAAATTACAAGAAATCATGAAATCAATCCACACGAATTGTGTCGAACACGGAAAGGAAGGTGATTTCGTAAATTACGCGAAAGGAGCAAATATCGGCGGTTTCATAAAAGTCGCTGACGCGATGCTCGCTCAAGGAGTGGTGTAAAACCCCATCCATTGAGAAATTTAGAGAATCTATTGATGAGAGGAGAGTGAAAGCTAATCACACACAATGTATCTTGTATGGGATTAGTTTGAAGAGTCTCCTCTTCTCCTAAAAATCTTCAAAAAGTATTTTGTGAATTATTCTTGGCATGTTAAGTTTTATTTTAAGATTTTTTAGTCATTTCGACCCACCAATCCGAAACAAGCTCCCCTCTCAAACTACACTACCTAAAAATTAATTTTTCATGAAATTCGGCTTATTTAAAGGAAATAAAGCCTTTTTTATGCGGTTTTACCTATTTTTAAAGCTTTTCCGGTGTCCATTACTTCATTCAATCAAACGAGATAAAAGCGGCAAAGGAGGACAAGTTGAATTTTCTTTCATTCCTACTTTCTCGAATATTTTGTAAAATCTCTACGCGGATTTCCCGACTTCACAAAATCTGCTCGAAATTCCCCATCGCGAATTTGTTCGCCAATCACTCGCACTTTCAATTCTTCTTTCAGCTCTAAAAATGGCGGAATCCGCGCATCCGAAACATCCACCTCCCACATCAAATTATCGAACGCATTTAAAATCAAAATCTTCTCGCCAATCTCGAGAATCTCTCCAAAAAGAAAACCCTCACTCGGATTCATCCATTTTTGTGGGTCTAAATGTGGTGGGAAATGTTGCAATCTGATTTCGTGAAACTTCAGAGGAAGTGGTGTAGAAAGCAGCGAAATTCCGCCAACTGCGCTCATGACGAGAATCATACCGGCGAGAGCAAGAATACCAACACGGTAGCCACGTTTCGTTTTTCGAAAAAAGAAAAAAGTAAATACGGATGCTGCGAAAATTCCCGCGAGCAAAAAAACAGAAATCGCGTTCGCAAGAAAATTAATCCGACCACCTGGAAAACGTGGAAAAATATCCCATTCCGCGAGCAGCAAATCTGAAACAAAATTTCCCACGAAAATACCCGCAAGTACGATTCCAAAAATCACGAGCAGCCACACACCATAGTTTTTTGCAAGAAAAACCCACTTCTCGCGCGGAGAAATTTTTTCAGATTTGATTTTATCGAGAATTTTTTTAGAAAGTTCTGGCATCGTAAAAAGTTAGAGAAATTTTGAAAAATCGGCCTTTTCTGTTTTACTACAAAAAATTTTTTTCGCGCGAGAAACGAGAGTAGCGACCGAACCCATCGGACAGCAAAGAATGTCGGAAATTTCAGAGTAATCTTTCGATTCAAGATAGCGGAGAACGAGAACTTCGCGGTATTTTTGAGGTATTTTTTCGAGAATTTTGTGAACAAATTCCGCTAGAAACTTCTCGTCGATCGCGATTGGAATGTCAAGCGTGAATTGCAAAAGTTGTGTCGCCTCCATACTTTCAAGATTGATCTCCTCACCTCGTGAACTCCTCCGCCGCCACGCGGAGATAGCCTCGTTATGGGCAATTCTGTAAATCCAACTGCTGAATTTTAAGCTCGTATCAAAATCACGAAGATTTTGATATGCCTTCAAGAAAACATTTTGTAAAAGATCCTCCCCTTCTTCGCGCGAAATATCAGAAATGCGGAGTAGATAACGTAACAGCTGTCGTTCGTATTTTTCAACGATTGCCGCATAGTTTTTTGAATCTTCAAGCGAAAGCGCGACCAAAATAGTATCTTCTTTCATTCAGAAATTTATTACGCGAATCAGTTTAGTTTTCTTTCAAACAAAGTGCGAAAAAGATAATCGTAATCACTCCCAAGAAACACAGAAACTTGCAAAAAACTGAACTATCGCTAAAATCCTTTGGCTTTCGGCAAGATGAAAAGGAAGAAATCGCGGAGAGTATTTTATTTCCTAACCCTCACAAAATGAATTCATCAAACTCTAGCAGCTTAATGGGTGCGCTTCTTTCTGAAGATCAAATCCCTCCCCCACCGAAACCTGGACAACCAATAACCGGAAAGGTGGTAAATATTCAAAATAATAAAATTCTCGTAGAGATTGATGGAACTTACACTGGAATCATTGCGGGACGCGAAGCTGTGGACGGTTTCAATACGGCGAAAAAATTGATGGAAGGCGACGAGGCGAGTGCCTATGTGGTGGGAGAAGAAAATTCTGATGGCTATTTTATCTTAAGTTTAAGAAAAGCTTCGCGCGAAAAGGCGTGGGATAAACTGAAAGAAATGCAGGAAACAAATGAAACTGTGGAGGTGGCGATTAAAGAAGCAAATAAAGGTGGGTTGATGACCGAATTCAATGGAATCCGTGCCTTTATTCCCGTGAGCCAACTTGCGCCAGAGCACTACCCTCGTGTGAACGGTGCAAACGCGAGCGAAATTTTATCGCGGTTACAGAAATATATCGGCGAAAAATTCACGGTGCAAGTACTCGCCGTGGAAGCAGATGAAGGAAAATTAATTTTTAGCGAAAAAGCGGCACTTGGTAAAAAGCGAGATACTGCAATGAAAAAATTAAAAATAGGAGACAAAATCGAGGGAAAGGTAACCGGAATCGTAAATTTTGGGATTTTTATAATGTTCAACAGTTGCTTAGAAGGGCTGGTACATCTTTCGGAAATCACATGGGGGAAAGTGAGCGACGCAGCAAATTATGCGCGCATCGGTGAGACAAAAGAAGCGGTGGTAATCGGCATAGAAACCGACAAAATCTCACTTTCGACGAAAAGATTGACTTCCGATCCGTGGCTGAAGAATGTGGAGAAATTTATGGTAGGAGATACTGTGACCGGCGAAGTGGAAAAAATCACATCTTTCGGAGCACTCGTGAAACTCGCAGACGAAGTGAGCGGATTGCTCCACACCTCAGAAATTACAGAGGAAGGCAATGAAAAGATTGAGCTTGAGGTAGGAGAAAAAGTGAAGGCAAAAGTGATTGAAATTAATCCAGACAATCACCGCATCGCGCTCTCGATGAAGGAATTGAATGAAGCAGACAAGCCTAAGAAAAAGTCTGCCTCCGTAAAAACTGAGGACGATGTAAAAAAACCAGCAAAAAAGAAAGCTGAAAAAACCAAAGATTCCGAAGAGGAAGTGGAATCGAAGAAAAAGGTTTCTACGAAAGAAAAGAAAGAAGAAGAAAAATAGGAAAAAGGTAACCCGAAAAATGATTCAACTATGCAGAAATGCCTCCGCTAGGGGCGTTTTTGTATTTTTCCGCCTAAATATCCGCCTAAATTCCCATAACTTTACCACACTTCTAATCTTTCAAGTCCCTGCTTCACTCACAAGAACCCCTGCTCTACTGCTTCGTTCAATCTTTTAAATTCCTGCTTCGCCGCCCCCTTATCAAGGGGCTTTAATCGTTACCCCCCTGTTAAGGGAGTTGAAAATTAGAATTTATTTGAAAATTGAAAATTGCGACCTGAAAATTGAAACTGTAATAAATTCAAACAAATTAATTTCACAACTTCCCCTTAGTCGAAGTCACTCTCTTCTTGTTTCGCACGTCAACCTCTACCGCCATTCGTAAACTCC
>JAGLJE010000011.1 GCA_023142645.1 Candidatus Altimarinota bacterium
TCGGCGATTGATGATAGTGTCGCAAACAATGTGATTGCGCAGCTTCTTTTTCTCGAAAATGAAAATCCAAAAAAAGATATCACGCTCTATATTCACTCGCCAGGCGGACATGTGACGGCCGGTCTTGCGATTTATGACACGATGCAATTCGTACAGCCGAATGTTTCCACAGTTTGCGTGGGACTCGCGGCTTCGATGGGCGCGGTTCTCCTTGCGGGTGGTGCGAAAGGCAAGCGTTTTGCTTTGCCGAATTCTGAAATAATGATTCATCAGCCGCTTGGCGGGATGGAAGGGCAAGCCTCAGATTTGGAAATTCACGCGAAACATATTCTCCACACTAAAAAAAGATTGAATGAATTACTAGCGAAACATTCCGGTGCTCCGCTTTCGCGAATTGAAAAAGATACCGATCGTGATCGTTTCCTTTCACCAGAGGAGGCGAAAGATTACGGGAAGTTTGGCTTGATCGACGCGATTGTCGAGCGGCGGAAATAAAAAAATTCACAAACAAAAATAAAATTGTTCACCACCACCCAAAATTCTTCTCGTGATGTCTTGATTGCCCGCATGCCTCGTATGCTGGAGCTTGAGGTTTTTGAATTAAAAAACGATTATCCAGAAGTGCTCGAATCTAAGAAATACGCGAATTTTCGAAAAGAATATTCGCAGTGGCACGATGATGAGTTGATTTCACGCCTGCGGATCCTTTGCATGAATTCAAAAAAAAACTGCCACGAGATGATTGCAGTTTACGATGAATTTATCGCCTGTTAACGATAAAAACTATTTTTATCGGTAGTTCGGTTTTTCGTGTCACACGGTTGTGAAATTGGTTTATCAAATTAAAAAATGAAAATTACATCTTTTGGCGCCGCGCAAACCGTGACGGGGAGCAAGCATCTCCTCGAATTTCCAAATGGCAAGAAACTATTACTCGATTGCGGTTTATTTCAAGGTCGGCGGAAAGACAGTGCGATACGCAACGGAGATTTTCCTTCTGAAGTTCTCGCAGCGGATGCAGTGATTCTTTCGCATGCGCACATCGACCATTCCGGTGCGTTGCCTTCACTCATCAAAGCCGGTTTCAATAACCCGATTTTCGCGACTGCGGCGACACGCGATTTGTGCGAAATCATGCTGAAAGATTCCGCGTATATCCACGAGCAGGATGCGCGCTATCTCGCGAAAAAAGTTTGGCCGAAACCCAAACCGCTTTACACACAGGCAGATGCGGCAGCCACGATGAGTTATTTCCAAACTAAAAAGTATGGGGAATGGTTCGAACCAGTAGAGGGAGTGAAAGTTAAATTCATTGATGCGGGTCACATCCTCGGTTCGGCTCAAATTGAAATTGAATTTACTGACTCTTCGACAAGCTCAGAACAGGGAAATGGTTCGGTACGCCGACTCGGCTTCACTGGCGATTTGGGACGAAAACATTTGCCGATTCTTCGTGATCCTGAGCAGCTTCAAAATCTCGATATCCTTATTACTGAATCGACATACGCGGATCGCCAGCACGACGATCTTCAGACAATTGAAGAAGAATTACTCGCGATTGTGAAAAAAACCGCGGAACGTGGAGGTAAAATTATCATCCCCGCGTTTTCTGTTGAGCGCACGCAGGAAAT
>JAGLJE010000110.1 GCA_023142645.1 Candidatus Altimarinota bacterium
CACGCGCGCAAGCGCGGAAGAAACTCCGGTTTTAGTGGGAATAATCGAAGGAATGAAACTCCGCGAGCGGCGGAGATCAGCAGCGGAATTGTCTAGAATGTTTTGATTGCCCGTCACGGAATGAATAGTGGAAAGTTGCGCACGGCGAATACCGAAATTTTCGTGAAGAACTTTTGCGAGCGGCGCAAGACAATTCGTTGTGCAGCTTGCGTTCGAGAGAATTTTCGAATTTGAATCGTACTCGGAATCATTCACCCCTATTACGAAAGTCGGAATACGAATGTCGTTGCACGGCGCAGTAACTAGAACTTTTTTCGCGCCAGCGGAGAGGTGCATCTCCGCGCGCGTGTAATCAACCAACCTACCCGTCGCTTCAATGACCACATCTATTTTCAAATCATCCCACCGAAAATCTTCGCCCGGTACTCCCTCGAAAATTTTAATTTTACTCTCATCAACTTTCAGTAAATCTTCGTCCACCGAAATTTTATTCTCGAGAATCCCGTAAATCGAGTCATACTTCAGAAGATGCGCGTGCGTCGCTGCATCACTGCGGGAATTAATCGCAACTAGTTCAATGTCGTTTGAATCCAAAATCTGCCGATGGAAGCATCGCCCAATCCGACCATAACCGTTGATTGCAACTTTAATTTTCGGATTTCGTGAAAGATAAGTTTTCTTCATCGTGGTGGGATTTTAGCAAAACAAATGAAATGCTAAAATTAAAAGGAATTTTTACTTCTTACTTTTTAATTATTACTTTGATGAAGGATTGTCCTGCTTGCGACGAAAAAATCAAAGACGATGCTCTGAAATGTAAATTCTGCGGTGCTGATTTAAATTTGCAGAAATGTCCATGGTGCGCAGAACTGATTGAAAAAAATGCAAAAAAATGCCGCCACTGCAAAACCTTTTTGACGAAAATCCATTGCGACGGTTGCGGCGACGCGGTAGAGATTTCAGAAATGCGTTGCGGCAACTGCGTGGAAAAAATGATGGAAATCGAGGTAGCAAAGCAAACCGAAGCAATAAAAAAATCAATGGATCTGAAAAATTGGCTGATCCTCGCAATCCTCGTCGCTCTCGGCGCGTTCGCGCTTTCTCAGATTTTTTAAAAAAACACCCCGATTACTCGAGGTGTTTTTGAAGTATTCGGTGAATTCCGAATTACTATTGTTTCTGCGCCTCGAAACACTCACGGCAGTAAACCGGTCTGTCGCCGCTCGGTACGAAAGGCACCTCAGTTTCTTTTCCACAGCCTGCACATGTCACTTTCGTGAACTGCCGACCAGCGGCCTTTTTGGCTGCACGACAATCCTGGCAGCGTTTTGGAGGAGTGAAACCTTTCTCCTCGTAAAACTCCTGCTCTCCGGCAGTGAAGGTGAAGTCTTTTCCGCACTCTTCACAATTTAGAGTTTTGTCGCCTTCAGAAGCTTGAGCTTCTTCAGCGGCAGGTTGCTCCTCTTTTTCCTGAGAAGCGACTTCTTCCGTTGACTCCTCTTTTTTAGGAGCTTCCGGTTGTTGCGCCTCGTCAGTGGACGCATCCGCGGCATCATCCGCGGGAGGTGTTGTCTGATCGTCAGACATTTTAAAGGGGGTTAAAAACCTTTCCGTTGAAATGGTTGCGGAAAGAATTAACCCTCCTTGAACCGATTTTCCCGAAAAGTTCGAAAAGTTTAGCTTTTTTTGGTGGAAATGCAAATCTTTTTTGAAAAATTTTTGAAGGTGTTAAAATCCGAAACATGAGCGAACAAAAATCAACGCGCGAGGGTTTCGGTGACGGGCTGCTCGACATCGCGAAAAAAAATCCTGATGTGGTCGTAGTCGATGCTGATCTACGGCACTCAGTGCAAACATTAAAATTTGCGGAAAAATATCCGAGGCGTGCGTGGAATGTCGGCATCGCGGAGCAGAATTTGATTGGTGTGGCTGCCGGTCTCGCCCGCGGCGGAAAGATCCCGTTCGCGGCAAGTTTTGCAGTTTTCGCGACAGGACTGACTTACAACCAAATCCGACAGTCTGTTTGCTATTCAAAAAATAATGTAAAAATCGTGGGCAGTCATGCAGGAATTTTGACAGGCGAAGATGGTGCGACTCACCAAGCTCTCGAAGATTTGAATCTAATGCGCGGATTACCGGGAATGCGGATTTACTGTCCCGCCGATTATTTCGAGGCGCGAGCGATGGTAGCAAAAATTGCGGTCGAAGAATCAGCATGCTACCTTCGTCTCGGTCGGCAGAAAATTCCGACAATTTACGATTCAAATTTTCGCGCAAAGCTCGGACGAGTAGATATTTTGAAAAAAGGAAAAGACGGAATAATTTTCGCGATTGGAACAGAAGTGCCATTCGCAATTGAGGCGGCAGCGATTCTGAAAGCGCGTGGGAAGAATGTAGGAGTAGTGAATGCTTCTACTTTGAAACCGCTCGACACACGAACGATTCTCCCGCTGCTCCAAAAATTCAGAAAAGTTTTCACAGCGGAAGACCACTCGATCATCGGCGGATTGGGAAGCGCAATCGCGGAGCTGGTCGCGGAAAATGGAGTAAGTTCGAAATTAACGCGAATCGGAATACGGGATGAATTCGGAGAAAGCGGAAAACCGGATGATTTACTGCGGAAATATAAGTTGGATGGAAAAGGAATCGCCGGACAGGTTTTGCGTAAATTATAAAAAGTATTGCATACTTATCTCCGTGAAGCTTGTCCTCGTGAAAATGGGAACGGGGATTGAAAATTGATAATTAACGAGATGTTTTTTCAAAAAAGAAAACGAAAAACTAGATTCACTTTTGGACTCGTCTGTCTCGCGTTTTTCGTGGTAACGAGCATTTATGTACTCGTGAAACTTGATGCAAGTTTGAATCGTCCGCGCGCGAAACTGATTGCTCACGAGGAAAAAATTGAAAGCCACTTTGCCTCCCCCACCACTTCAGCTTCTTCTATCAATCCTGACAAAGAGATCATAATCGAAATTGATGAGCAGATGTGGCGAAATGCGGAGGCTGCATTACGGAAATATTTCAAGGAAATCAACGCGGGAAATTACGCAAAAGCCACTGCAATCCGTACTCGCGAATTTTTAGTAGGAAGCGTGAAGGCATACACAGCTAGGCTGCATGAATCAATGGAAAATGAAATTTCGGGGGAGATTGAGATTTCGGATCTTGAGAGAGTGGAATTAAAAAGCAAACTCACCACGAAAGTTTTCCGTTTTCGGAAATCAGCGGTATGGACATTCGATCGAAAAATTCACAGCGAGCTAAAAAAGGCTTTCTTGGTTTTGAGAAATGGCGAGTGGAAGATTGACTACTTCGAGATAGAAAAAAAATCTAGTTTTTAATTTCCTCCAGCTTTTCTTCTGCAAAATCGAGAATCTGTTTTTTGAAGCGAGCCACATCGAATCTTTCCGCGTTTTTCACGATTGACTTTTTCACCCACCGCTTCCGAATCGTGCGCTGCATAGCATCCGCAAGCGAAGAAACTGTTTGTTGATTGAAAAAAATTCCGGTTTGGTTCTGCCGAATTGTTTCAAGCGCACCCCCACCGCGAAACGCCACCACCGGTCGACCGGAAGCTTGTACCTCAACGGCGGTAAGTCCGAAATCTTCAACTTGCGGAAAAATAAGAGCGCGACATTCGGAATACATTTTTTGCAAAATCGGCTCTGAGACCTGTCCGAAAAATTTCACCGTCGGTCCAGCCATCGCTCGCAATTTTTCTTCCTCCGGACCGACCCCGACGATTCGAAGTTTCACCCCGAGAACATTCGCAGCCTGAATCGCAAGATCGAATCTTTTGTATGGAATCAGTCGCCCGACCGCGAGAAAATAATTTGCCGGCTTTTTTTCGGAGGGAATGAATTGCTTCGTCTCGACGGGCGGATGGATGACTTCGGAATTACGCTGATAATATTTTTGAATCCGCTTCGCTACAAATTCGGAATTCGCGAGAAAATAATCGACACGATCAGCCGCCACGCGATCCCACATCCTCATCTTCATCAGTTGCCGCGGAATCATTTTTCGCGCAAGAAAATTGAAATTCTTTTCGTGGAGACGAAGATATTCGTGAGCACCGTCCCATAGCGCGCGGTTCGGATTGTGACAGTAACAAATATGAAGTGTCTCCGGTTTCGTGACGATTCCTTTTGAACAACCGGACGAACTGTCGGAAATCACGAGATCGAATTCGCCGAAATCCCACGACTCAATCGCCGCCGGCATCATCGGGAAAAATAAGCGGTGATGTTTTTTGGCAAACGGAATTTTCTGAAGGTAGCTCGTCCGTACATCCACATCAGAAAATTGCGGAAGATTTTCTTCGCGAAAAAAAGTGGTGAAAATCGGCGCGTCGGGAAACAACTCATGGAACGCAAGCAACACGCGCTCAGCCCCACCGAAATCGGTGAGCCAGTCGTGGACAAAAGCAACTTTTAACTTAGAACTCAAAACGGCAGAACTTAAAAAAAAATTATTTAGAATTTAATTTCGTTTTAAGAATTATACTTGAAATCACTTTTATAATTTCAGTTAACTCGTTTTGAAATTTAGAAATAGTTGTTGAATCTACTAAACCTGCCTCGTCTAAAAGTTTCAACCAATAATTTTATGTTATTCGTCCTGTGTTCTAAATTTTAAGTTATTCCTCCACCCGCAAAACAATCGTTTTTTCGCGTGTGCATTTCAATCGATCAATCTCCTCCACCGCCTTGCGAATTTTCAATTCGGAATTTTTGTGAAGAATCATCGCAAGCGGAACTTCCTTTTTAAATTCCTGCAGATCAAGCTGTAAAATATCGCGCACATTTAATTTGTGTTTCGCGAGCACGCCCGAAATGTCACGGATCACTCCCGGTTGATCGCGCACTCCGAAACGAAGATAATATTCGCTTTCGATTTCGGTGATTTTTTTGATAGGAAATTTTTGCAAATCTTTTTGCGAAATCCCGCGAATCGAGATTTTCGAATTTCGCGCCGCCTCAATAATATCACCGACAACCGCCGTCGCCGTCGGCAACGAACCGGCGCCCGGACCAGAAAGGATGATTTCGCCGAGATTTTTTCCGTGAATCGAAACCGCATTTGTCACCCCGTCAATTTTGGCGAGCGGAGAATTTTTGAGAAGCAAAGTCGGATGTACGCGAATTTCGATTTCTCTGCCTTCTTTTTTTGCAACAGCGACAAGTTTGATCACACGGTTTAATCTCCGCGCAAATTCGAAATCGGCGGGAGCAAGCTTCGTGATCCCCTCTACATGAATTTTTTTAAAATCAACTCGCGCACCGAAAGCGAGACTCGCAAGCAGCGCGATTTTGTGAGCGGTGTCGCCACCGGAAATATCAAGTGTAGGATCCGCCTCCGCGAAACCTTTTTGCTGCGCTTCTTTCAAAACCCTTTCGAAATCACCGCCTTCATCCGCCAGTTTCGTGAGAATGAAATTACAAGTCCCATTGAGGATGCCATAAATTTTTTCAATCCGCTCACTAGCAAATGAAGTTTTAATCGTGCGAATAATAGGAATCGCGCCTCCCACCGCCGCTTCGAAGAGAAGAAGCTTTCCCTTTTTTTCCGCGAGCTGAAAAAGTTTTTCGCCTTTTTCGGAGAGCAAAGCTTTGTTAGCAGTAATCACATGTTTCCCGTTTTGTAGCGCAGCTTCGATAAATTTAGCAGCAATCCCTGTCCCGCCAACGAGCTCGACAACAATGTCAATTTCAGAATTCGAACAAACGGAAAATCCATCAGTCGTGAGAATTTTCCGATCGATGCGAACCCCTCGATCGGTCTTCAAATCAAGATCGGCAATCGCCGCAATCTCAAT
>JAGLJE010000111.1 GCA_023142645.1 Candidatus Altimarinota bacterium
GAGGAAGCTCGCGAACGCGCGAAAAAATCTCTCGAAGGGGCGAAGTCCGAGCCGGAAGTGGCGGAAGCGAAAGCGGCTCTTTTGAGAGCAATCGCACGGATTCGGATTGCGGAAAAGAATCGGAAACTGCGGGGGAGGAGATAAAGGGTTTTGGTTTTTAGGAAATGTGAAGGTAAAAATGAGATGGATGAGATTGTAATAAATATTATTAACTTCCAAAATATGGAAACTGAATTAGTAAAATGTACGTGGGTGTTAATAACAATTATTTCATCTTTAATTTCTGGTATTGCGGGAGTTATAATTTCGATTATCTACCATAGAAGAGCTGAGAAAAGGCAGGCAAAAATTAATACATTAAAACAATTTGCGGGATATAGATATAATCTCAAAGGGGAGCATTTTACAAAAGCACTGAATGAAATTTTTGTCGTCTTTCACGATTCTAAATCAGTACTCGATAAATTAAATGAGTTTCACGAGATAATTGTTTCTGGTCAAAAAACAATTGCAAATGATAAGTTGATCGCGCTATTCAAGGAAATGTGTAAAGAGTTAAGCATAGATCCAAATAAATATAGCGAATCTCTCTTTTTTAAAGCATTTAATATTCAGGAATAAATTTATATTATAGTAAGGTGACAAATCCGATTCATTCGCTATAAATTTATTTCTAAAATAGAAGACTAAAGAAGTCTGCTAAAATTGTTCCCGCTTTAGTTTTTCGTCTCTTTCGAAATTGAAAAAAACCGCTCTCATTTCCGTCTCGGATAAAACCGGTCTTGCTGAATTCGCGCGTGGGCTACGGAAATTAAATTTTATAATTCTCTCGACTGGTGGGACGGCGGATTTTTTGCAGAAAAATAAAATCACGGTGACGCGTGTCGACGAGCTCACCGATTTCCCCGAGCTTCTCGGTGGACGGGTCAAAACTTTGCATCCAAAAGTTTTCGGTGGCATTCTCGCGAGAAATTCGAAGAAAGACGCGGCGGAATTAAAAAAATTCAACATTCCAAAAGTTGATCTCGTGTGTGTGAATTTGTATCCTTTCGCGAAGACGATTGAAAAAAAGGGAGTGAATCTCGCGAAGGCGGTTGAAAATATTGATATCGGTGGGGTAGCACTGCTCCGCGCCGCCGCGAAAAATTTTGAGCGGGTGACGGTGGTTTCCGATCCGAAAAATTATGGGGAAATTTTGAAAGGGTCTAGGCGAGGGTTGAAAATCGAGGAACGGCGAAAACTCGCGGCGGAAGCATTCGCTGTGACGCAAAAATACGATGCGCTGATTTCGAATTTCCTCGGCAATGAAAATTCGCTTCCGTTGTTTGAATTTCAAAAAAAGCTGCGGTATGGAGAGAACCCGCATCAGGAAGCTTTCCTCTTTCACGAAATCGATAATCGAAAAAATTGTCTCGCGAATGTGAGAATTCTTGGCGGGAAAGAGTTGAGTTTTAATAATTTGATGGACGCTGATTTCGCTATTCGGATTCCATTCGATTTCAAAAAACCGACAGCTGCAATCATCAAACACGCGAATCCGTGCGGAGTTGCCTCTAGTGATCGAATTGAAAATGCGCTGCGAACGGCTTTGAGTGCCGACAAAAAATCACCGTTCGGTGGGATTATCGCGTTGAATCAAAGGGTTAACAAAAATTGCGCCGAAATCATCCGCCCGCTTTTTATGGAAGTAGTGATTGCTCCCGATTTCGAAAAAGATGCGCTTGCCATCCTTGCGAAAAAGAAAAATTTACGGTTACTGGCGGTGGGAAATTTCGAGAGAGATGCGGATGAAATCGACTTCAAAAAAATCGGCGGGGGAGTGCTTGTCCAAAAACGAGATACGCGGATTGTTTCAAAAAACGATTTAAACATTGTCTCGAGGCGTCCACCAACACAACAGCAGCTGACGGATTTAATTTTTGCGGCGAATGTTTGCCGCCACGCGAAATCGAATGCGATCGTGCTAGCAAAAAATTCAGCGACTGTCGGAATCGGTGCCGGACAAACCGCGCGCGTAGATGCAGTGGAAATTGCGGTGGCGAAAGCGGGGAGCCGCGCAAGCGGAAGCGTTTTAGCTTCGGATGCCTTCTTTCCATTTCCCGATGGGGTGGAGGCAGCAGCTATGGCGGGAATTACAGCAATCATTCAGCCGGGCG
>JAGLJE010000112.1 GCA_023142645.1 Candidatus Altimarinota bacterium
ATAGCGATGAGAATCACGAGCAAAAGTTTTTTCATTTTTTGGAATTAATTTCATTCCCACGGAAAACAGGAATTTTCTAAATTTTACGGAGAGAAAAGCTACTTTTCAAATTTCGTGCGAAAAACTTTCGTCGCTTCCACCATCTCTTTCAGGCCTTCCTCCGATTCTTCCAAAGTCCGCGTTTTTAACCCGCAGTCCGGATCAACCCAGATTTGTTCCGGTCGGAAAAATTCAAGTGCTTTTTCGAGATTTTTTTCAATTTCTTTTTGCGGAGTGATTTTGTGAGTATGAACATCGAAAACACCGAGTCCGACATCCTGCGGAAATTCGTGACCGCGCAACTGCTCAAGTAATTCGAAATCACGACCGGCAAATTCAAGATCGATCTGATCGACAGGCAGGAGATGAATTTTTGGGGCGAGATGCTCGAACGCACCGTAGCAGATGTGGGTGATGGAATACATTTCCAGCCCCTCGACAACCATTTTTAATCCTTCCGCCGCCAGCTCAATTTCATCCGAACGAACCGAAAGTGCCGGTTCGTCAATTTGAATAATTTTGCATCCGGCTTTTTGAAGCTCAATCGCTTCTTCACGCAAAACTTTCGCAAACGCATGTACCACCTCCTCCCGCGAGGAATAATGTTCATTAAAGCTCCAATCCATCATCGTATATGGCCCTGTAAGCATTCCTTTCACTGGCTTGGAAGTGAGATTTTGCGCAAGCTTGAAAAAGTGAAGCGTCATCGGCTCGCGGAATTCAATCTCGGAAACAATCCGCGGCTTCTTATAATATCTGTTTCCATAGCTCCGAACGGGTTCGGAAATTTCAAAGCCGTCTAATCTTTCTGCGAAAAAGGTAGCCATATCTCCCCGCTCCGCTTCTCCATCCACCAAAACATCCAACCCGACCCGCTCCTGCATTTTTATAAATTCTCGTGTCGCTTTTTCTTCCAGTTCTAATAATTCTTCACGCGAGATTTCTTTTTTGTAGAATTTCCGGCGCGCGTCAGCGAGATAATCCGGCTTCGGAAACGAGCCGACGGAAGTAGTGGGAAATTGCGAAAGATTGAGGTCGAGTTTCATTTCAAATTTTTTAGTAATCCGATTTTCTCAAGTGCAATCGAGTGCGGTAAATATTCAACATGGCTCGTCGTAGAAAAAATAATTTCACCGACATTCGCAAATTTTTCGAGAATCTCATTTTTTAATTTTTTTAATTCTTCAATATCCTCCAATTTCGTTTCACGAGAATTTACTACTCCTGCCTGCAAAATCGCACCATCGGGCAGCTCAGAAATATCAGTCGGTTGTGAAAAATCGATACCAACACCGCATCCTGCCTCGATCAAAATATTCGCAACTTCTTGTGAAAAATTCCGAAAATATGAAATCACGATAATTTTCGCCTGTCCTGAGTTTGTCGAATGGGCGTCAAGCTCACCGATTTTTTTATAAACTTCTTGAATTTCTTCGACGGAATATTCATTCCAGCCAAGCTCCGGCTCGTGAATCTCAATGATTTCTGCGTCTGCTTTGAATAAAGCTTGAGCTTCTTGGAGGAGATTTTTAGCAATTTCATCGCGAAGAGTTATGCCAGCCGGTCGAAGCTCGGAGAGCGAAGGCTTGTCCACGCACGCCGCCGCGAAAGTAAAAACTCCCGGCAGCGTTGTCTTCTTGGCGCCAAATTTCCGCGCAAACTCAAAATCCGC
>JAGLJE010000113.1 GCA_023142645.1 Candidatus Altimarinota bacterium
ACGGCGGCAACGGCGGCAACGGCGGAAATGTAATTATCCGCGCGACCGTAAACCGCAACACCCTCCACCATTTCAAAGGCGTGAAGCTCTTCACGGCAGAAAATGGAAAGGGTGGAGAAGGCTGTAATCGCGCGGGAAAATCAGGAAATGATTTTATTCTCGAAGTCCCCGTCGGCACACTTATCATCGAGAACGAAAAATTGGTTTACGATCTTGCGAAAAATGGGGAAAGTTTCCTTGCGGCACGGGGCGGACTCGGCGGAAAAGGCAACGCGAATTTTTGTAGTTCGACCCGACAGCTTCCGAGATTCGCGGAACTCGGCGAACCAGGCGAGGAACGAAAACTGAAGCTCGAGCTGAAACTACTCGCGGATATCGGCATCATCGGACTACCAAGCGTTGGAAAATCAACACTAATTTCCGTGATTTCGAGCGCGCGACCGAAAATCGCAGAATATCATTTCACGACTTTGCAGCCGAATCTCGGAGTAGTGAATCACCGCGGTGAAACTTTCGTAGCGAGCGATCTGCCCGGTTTGATTCGCGGAGCTTCGCGAGGAAAAGGACTCGGTCACCAATTTTTGAAACATGCGGAGCGCGTCCGATTTTTTTGGCATCTCGTCGATGGAAATTCGAAAACGCCGCTGACAGATTACAAAACGATTCGCGAGGAGCTGCGGAAATTCAATCCCAAACTGGCAGAAAAACCGGAAGTAATTGTGATTTCGAAGGCGGATATTTGTGAAAATAATTCGCTGCAAAAACTCACGCAGAAATTCGAAAATAAATTTGGAGAAAGAGTTTTTGTAATTGCTTCCCCTACTCACCGCGGAATTGAGGAATTACTAAATCACACAATTCAAAAGCTTCAAGAAATTAAAGAAGAAGAATCTAAACTACCAACTACTAACTACCAGCTACCAATCTACCGTCCGCATCTCGAAATTAAATCGAAAGCATTTTCGGTTCGCCGGAAAAATAAAAAGTTGTTTCTCGTCGAAGGTCCGCGCATTGAGCAAATTGCCGTGATGTCCGACCTTACGAATCCGGAAGCTCTCGCACGAATGCAGGATGTTTTGAGTAAATTTGGAATTTCACGCGAACTGAAAAAGGCAGGAGCAGAAGAAGGAGCGACAATTGAAATCGCGAAAAAGCGGTTCGAGTGGTGGAGCTAATCTTTTTTTGTTTTTTCGGAAAAACCAACCACCAACTTGCTATTTTCTATTTTTGCAAAAACACATTTTTCTGAATTTGGATTCGCAATTCCTTCAAAAAGTAAAGTCTCTTTTTTAAATACTTTTGGAGAAATCACTTTCCCAGTTTCTCTGCAAATAGAGAAAAGATGATCCAAAATCTTCCTTGTAATTTTGAGAGTCTTAATTTCTTGAGATTCCTCTTGGTCTTCAGGATTAGTTTGAAAATAAACTGTCTCCACAAAATCTCTCATTAATTTTTTCAACATTTGAAAATCTACCTTACTTTCTCCCCACTCTTCCTTTGGTCTGAATTTGCAGCCATTTCGAATGTCTTCGTTCTCCCGAAGACCAATTAGAGCTTCATTTAATTGCGGAAATGTTTTACCAATAAAACGCATAATAAAATTGTTTACAGTGGTGTATTTTAGAACTAAAAAATTAATTAACCAAGTTTTGCTAAAATCTTTTCAATGAAACTAATTCTTGGTTTAGGAAATCCCGAAGAAAAATACTTTCGAACTCGTCATAATTTTGGTTTCCGTGCAGTTGATTTTTTTGCGGAGGAAAATAATTTCCCGGAATTTCGATTCGAGAAAAAATTTCGCGCGGAAATCAGCGAAGGGAAAATTGGAAATGAAAAAGTTTTTCTCGTGAAACCGCAAACTTTTATGAATTTGAGCGGCGAATCCGCACGCGCGTTGCTTGATTTTTATAAACCATTACTCGCGAATTTTCTCGCGATTTACGATGATGTCGATCTGCCATTTGGAAAAATTCGAATCCGCGAGCATGGTGGAAGCGGAGGTCATCGCGGCGTGAAAAATTTGATTGCCCATTTTGGCACGGAAAATTTTCCGCGGCTGCGACTCGGCATCGGCAACGAACTGCTTGATGTAATGCCTACGGAAGAATTCGTTTTGAATAAATTCTCGAAAGATGAGGAGAAAGCACTGCCGGAGATTCTGGAAAAAGCAACGAAAACAGTAGAAGATTTTCTCACAAATGGTCTAGAAACTACGATGAACAACTCTGATAATTGAATATCGAAAAAGAAATTGCGAATTTAAATTCGATACTCTAAAATTCCCACACTTTTAGGCTGCTTTGGCATTCGGTGTTCGAAATTTCGACGGCGGTGCGAAAGCTGCATTCCTAACCCCTTTTCAAATGAAACGCGAAGCAAAAAAAAAGGTTTTCAGTGACCATGGCAGACATCCGAAAGACACCGGCAGTCCGGAAGTGCAAGTGGCAATCATCACCCACCGCATCGATCAGCTCACCGGACATCTCAAAATTCACAAAAAAGACGAACACTCGCGGAGAGGATTATTAATGCTCGTGGGTAAACGAAGGAAACTGTTGAATTATCTCAAAATAAAAAGGAAGAAAGTTTACGAGGAAATCGTGAAGAAGCTCGGTTTACGAAAGTAGCCGAGTAAATTTTTGTTCGCGGGAGGTTTCATTTATCCACTTTCCTCGCGTAAGATTAAGCAAATTATTTTTCTAAAATTTTTCCAATTTGGCTGAAGAAAACAATCAAAACGAAGAAAACGCTTCCGAAGAAGACATCCAACCCGAAGAAAACCCGGAAGAAAATTCTCCCGAAAAATCAGAAGATTCTGAAAATTCCGAAAATGAGAAAAACGGAATCCACGCTCCTGATGACGGCGCTCCCACCCGCGAGGTCGTCGAGGAAATGCAAAACAGCTACCTCGATTACGCGATGTCGGTAATCGTCTCGCGCGCGCTGCCGGATGTGCGGGACGGATTGAAACCAGTACATCGGCGCGTTTTGCACGCGATGCGCGAACTTGGCAACGACTACAACAAGGCTTACAAGAAATCTGCTCGCGTGGTCGGTGATGTGATCGGTAAATATCATCCGCACGGTGATACAGCGGTTTACGACAC
>JAGLJE010000114.1 GCA_023142645.1 Candidatus Altimarinota bacterium
CTTGCGTAATCTCGACGGGAAAATCGAATTCGAGGGGGTAGCAAAAAGTGGGAGAACAGTAAACGCAGAAGAGCTTTTCACGAGAATCTCGGCGGCGATTGAAAACGAGAATCGCGAGATAGAAATTCCGTTTAGAATTTTAACAGCGCCAGTGAAGGTTACGGACGAGCTTCGAAATTTGGGAATCCGCGAGCTCGTAGGCGAGGCGATGACGAGCTACGATGGATCGCCTGCCAATCGACAGCATAATATCCGCACCGCCGCGAGAAAATTAAACGGAATTTTAATTCCACCCGGCGAAGAATTCTCTTTTTTGAAAAGTCTCGGATTGGTTACCACCCGCACCGGCTATCTGCGGGAACTCATCATTAAAGAAGGCGACGTCGTTCCTGAAATCGGCGGTGGAGTTTGCCAAGTTTCCACGACTTTTTTCCGAACCGCGCTCGCTGCCGGTATCCCGATTACGCAGCAGAAATCGCACTCGCTGAAGGTTCATTATTATTTTCCGCCTGGTCTCGATGCCACAGTTTATCCTGGTAGCGCAGATTTAAAATTTTTGAACAATACTGACCACCCTCTTTTGATTCAAGCTGAAGTCGAGGAAACAATGTTACGAGTGAATTTTTTCGGAACAAGTGATGGTCGCAGTGTGAAGCTCGCAGGTCCTTTTTATCCGAACGGTGATCCGATCACCAATCTTTGGTACGCGGGAATGAAGATGTTTTGGACGCGGAAAATTATTCCTGCGGAGGGAGATGAGATTACGGAAAAATACAGCACAGCCTACAGGCTAATGCCGAAACATTAAACAAGCTTCGGATACGCACAAAAAGCCCCCCGTCTTCGAGAGGCTTCTTATTTTCTTGAAAATCAAGAGTTTAGTTCAAAGCATCCTTTGTCGCTTTGTTTGGTCTATATTTCAGAACAATTTGTTTCGGCTTCGCTTTAAACATCATTTCCTCTCCAGTGAAAGGATTGACACCTTTGCGGGCAGGACGAGCCGGTTTTACTTTTTTGGAAAAAATTCCAAAAGGGGTAGCGACTTTATCGTTTTTGACAAGAGCCGCCTGGAGAGTCTCGAGCGCAACTTTAGACTCCTTTTTGGAGATTTCAGCTGCGTCAGCGATGATGGCCACTATTTGGGCCTGGGTGAGAACTTTAGCCATAAAAAAAGGGGGTTAAATTGTGAAAATGCTAAAACCCTTTTTCAATGCTTGCAATAGCTTTCGGTAAAAAAGAGCTTTTTAGAAGTGTTTCTGTGAATGCAAAATTTGTTCAAGCTTTTAAAATAGTGTTTTTTAAAGATGTTTCGTGAAACACTATAAAAATAGCATTCAGCTTGACGACAAAGAATTGTGATTCTAAAAACTCTACTTTTCAAGAGTTTCATGTGAATAAATCGCGTGCTCAAATCGTTTGACCACTTGCGTTTTCAAACTTAAACTTCTCGCAAATTTTTTGAAATGTCTCAAAAAAGTGAAATGCTTCCGTTGAAAGTGATTGTGGGAATGAGTCTGCAACTCGGCTTCTCAGTCGCTGCGACTACGATTCTCTTCGTTTACGGAGGACACTGGCTCGACGAAAAATATGGCACGAATTATCTCTTTTGGCTCGGACTCACTCTTGGGCTAATTGTTTCCCTCTATCTAGTTTGGAAAATAGTGCAACCGCTGCAAGCCATCGCGCAAAGAGAATCAAAAAAAGAACTTTAACTCATACTTTCAAATGCATGTATCTTTAACAGCCGAACCGCTAATTCACCTCGGTCCGCTCACAATCACGAATTCGCTTTTTACTACATGGTTGGTAATCACGGTAATCGCAATCTTCGCAATTATTTTTAAATTGAGAATCAAAAAACATCCGCGGGGAATCCAAAATCTAGTGGAAGCGATAGTGGAATGTTTTTACGGAATCGTGGAAAGTGTCGCGGAAAATCCAAAACTCACACGTAAATTTTTCGCACCGATTTTTACGATTTTTCTTTTTGTGCTTTTAAATAATTGGGCAGGACTAATCCCAGGAGTGGGTAGTGTGGGAATTTCTCACACAGAGACAACGGAAACTCACCACGAAGAAATCGCGATTTTTGATGGTGTGGAGAAAATCGCAGTAACGAATACCGACCACACAGAAAACGCAGAATCTCACGAGAAAGCGACTCACGAAGAACCTCATTCATTCACCCCCATCTTCCGACCGGGTAGCGCAGATCTTAGCTTCACGCTCGCGCTCGCAGCAGTGGCTATTTTGATGGTTCAATTTATGGGAGTGCGACAACTCGGTGGCTGGGGCTATTTTAAACGCTTTCTGAATTTTTCGAATCCTGTCCATTTTTTCGTCGGACTGCTCGAGATCATAAGTGAATTTTCAAAAATGGTGAGCTTTTCTTTTCGGCTTTTCGGAAATATCTTTGCAGGAGAAGTATTGCTCACGGTAATTATCGCGCTCGCTCCTTTTGTCGCTCCAATGCCTTTTTATGCTTTGGAAATTTTCGTGGGAGCGGTGCAAGCACTCGTTTTCGCGATGCTCACACTCGTCTTTTTTCGGATGGCAACATCGGAAACACATTAAGATTAATGCAAGATTTACAATCCCCGCTTTCATGAGAACAAGTATTCAATGTTCAATTTTTATATTCAGAAACATTGACTTCCAAAAATCCCTAATTAAAAAAATATCGCGGAATTAAAAGTTCAATGCACATTGTGCATTGAAAATTGATTTATTAACCCCAAAAAAAATGGATGCTCAAACTGTACAACTCCTCGCGGTGGCAGGAACCATCGCCCTCGGCTCAATCGCCCCAGCCATCGCAATCGGAAAGATTGGCTCGAAAGGTGTAGAAGCCATCGGTCGCAATCCAGAAGCAGCCGGAAAGGTGCAAGCCGCAATGATTCTCGCAATTGCCTTTGCGGAAGCGGTAGCGATCTACGCTCTCGTCGTCGCGCTGATCTTGAAGTTTGTGTAATTTTCGGTTTTTAACTTTTTTCTAAAATGGAAATTCTCACGAGTTTGGGAATCGATCCTGCGGTGATGCTTGCGCAGGCGGTGAATTTTTTCGCATTACTCGCAATTTTAAGTTTTTTGGTTTACAAGCCAGTTTTGAAATTACTCGACGAACGGAAGAAGCGAATCGCAAAGGCAGAAGAACACGCACAACTCGTTGAGGATAAGCTTGCGAGAGTCGAAGAACTCACGCAAAAAGAATTAAAAAAGGCACGAGAAAAAGCGCATGAAATTATCAATGCTTCAAAAGAATCGGCAACTCAGCAAAATGAGGAGCTGATTGCAAATGCGAAGGAAAAAGTAGGAAAAATCGTGGAGGAAGGACGCGCAGTGATTGCGAAAGAAAAAAGTGATGCTGCAAAGCAAATTCAAGCAGAAGTGGGGGAAATTATTTTACTGGCCACTGAAAAGCTTTTATGTCGAGAGGTAAGAATTGAGGATCAAAATAAGCTCATCGAAGAAGCAACTACCGAAATTTCAACAATGAAATAAGAAAAATGAGCAAAATTTCTCTCCGCTACGCACGCGCTCTACTTCTCGCAACTAGTGAGGATACGAAGAGTTTAGAAAAGGCTGCAAAAAATCTCGATATCGCAGCGGAAGTTTTAAGCAAAAAGCGAATGGAGGAATTTTTTAGAGATCCGCAAATTTCGAAAAACGAAAAAGAGCAACTGATTGAAAAAGCTCTCGGAGCGGATCCCTTGCTTTCGAATTTTCTAAAACTCGTGGTGAGAAATGGAAAAACTCGAGAAATAAAAAACATTGCGGAAAGTTTCCGCGTGATTTTGAGTGAAATCGCAGGAGTCGCCACTGCGAAAATTGAAAGTACGATTCCTCTAAAAGAGCAGCAGATTGCAGAATTAAGCTCTGCGTTGAAAAAACTCACAGGGAAGGAAGTTACAGTTGAGGTGGTTGAAAATACGAAACTTTTGGGGGGAATGAAAGTGTTTCTCGGAGATGAGTTGATTGACCTTTCCCTCGCAGGAAAATTGAAAAAAATGAGGAAAGTTTTGAGTTAATCTGCTTTTGTTTAATTTAACTTCGCCACTCTATCCCATCTGAAATAATTTTAATGTTTCCTTCTTTTGAAGTTTCAAGAATTTCCACACCTTCCAACCGCTCCAAAACTTCAGGATTCGGATGTCCGAATTTATTCTCTGCTCCTGCCGAAACAATCACGATTTCGGGATTCACCGCTGCGAGAAACTCTACTGAACTAGAAGTTTTAGCACCGTGATGTCCAAGTTTCAAAACTTCCGCAGTCAAATTTTGCGGGGTTTTTAGAATTCCTTTTTCTGAATCAACATCCAAATCACCTGTCAAAATCAACGCGGTTTTCCCAAAAATCAGTCGCGCCACAATCGAAGCCGCATTTGCATCTGCCGGAATTTTCCCCACAAGTGATTCCACCGGCCAAAAAATATCAAGCAGCACTCCCCCGCCGAAATCAAGATCCGTCTGGGAATCCGCGAGGATTACGGGAATTTCTTTTTCTGAAATTTGCGAGAGAACATCCGCGTACCACGCCGTCTCGTGTTGCACTCCCGTGAGCAGAATTTTTTCTATCTCGAAACGCTTCAAAATTTCCGTGAAACCAGCGATGTGATCGGCATCGGGATGCGTGATGATCACGAGATCAATCTTCCGTTCGAAAAAACCGAGCTCCTCCGCAAGCTGAGGAAGAATCTTACCTGCGGGACCGGCGTCGATGAGAATCTTTTGATTCTGCGGCGTACGAATAAAAATCGCATCGCCCTGCCCGACGTCAAGAAAAACAACTTCAAGATTCCCGGAAGGCAGATTCGAAAATCCAAAAGAAACGAAAACCGCAAGAATGAAGAGAATTCCGAAAAAATTTAGCAAAAACTTTTTCCGCATTTGAAATAGTGGTGAATAGAACCAACCAAAATCTAAAAAGTACGTAATGGCGAAGCCAGCCGTAGCCCGAAGGACAAAGACTGGTGGGCGGAGAAGGACTTGAACCTTCGACCTCGTCGTTATCAGCGACGCGCTCTAACCAGCTGAGCTACCCGCCCGAATCAAAGCCGTGAAATTTTAGCCGCTTCTTTTTCTGCGTGCAAACAATTAAAATGAAAATCGCCTACTGATAAGCAAGTTTGAAAACTTCTCTCATGGACATTGTTCTCAAAAAAATTATCGAAACGGTGAAAGTGTACCTGCCACACGCAAATTTTGCGCGGATTAACGAAGCATACGAATTTGCGAAAAAGGCTCACGCAGGACAGCTTCGTTTTTCCGGCGAGCCGTATTTCATCCATCCCGTCGCTGCCACATTTCACCTCCTCACTCTTCAGCCAGACGAGGATGCATTAATCGCCTGCCTACTTCACGATGTGATTGAGGATACCGAGGAAGATGTGAAGACTGTGGAAAAAAAATTTGGCAGCACTGTCGCAAATCTCTGTCTCGATATGGAAAAACTCGGAACCGTCCGCTACCGCGGACAAGAACGGCAGATCGAGAATTTGCGGAAAATGTTCGTCGCGATGGCGCGTGATCTCCGTGTGATTTTTATCAAACTGGCCGACCGACTCCACAATATGGAGACCATTTCTCATGTCCGACCAGACAAACAAAAACGGATTGCAAAAGAAACGCTCGAAGTTTACGCGCCGATCGCAGCTCGGCTCGGTCTGTTTGAATTCAAATCGCAACTCGAAGACCTTGCCTTTCGAACACTCGAGCCGGAAGAATTTCGGAAAATCAAAACTGCGGTGACAGGTACTTCCGGGGGACGAAAGAAATTTATTGAGACGGTAAAAAAGAAACTCAGAGCCATTCTCCAAAAAGAGGGAATCGATGTGGAAGTGGATGGTCGCACGAAACATTTTTATTCGATTTGGCGGAAACTGAAACTCAAAAATTATTCGAGCGTAGATGAAATTTACGATCTCTTTGCGCTGCGAGTACTCACGAAATCCGCCGCTGACTGCTACGCTGCACTCGGCATGATTCACAATCATTTCACACCCCTCTCTCACCGTTTCAAAGATTTCATCGCGATGCCGAAACCAAACGGTTATCAATCGCTCCACACGACCGTAATCGGTTTGAATCGCGATTTTCCCACTGAAATCCAAATCCGCACGCACGAAATGCACGAAGCAGCCGAACGGGGCGCAGCGGCACATTTTATTTATTCGGAGAAAAAGAAGTCGGTAAAAGTGGAAGAAGAAAAATTAAAATGGATTCGCGGACTGGTCGAGCTTCATGAACAGATGAAAGACAATGCCGAATTCGTAGTGAGTCTCACGAGCGATGTGCTCGAAAATCGGATTTTTGTACTCACTCCAAAAGGCGATGTTTTTGATCTCCCTTCCGGCGCCACTCCCGTCGATTTCGCTTACGCAATTCACACGGAAATTGGAAATCGTTGCGTAGGAGCAAAGGTGAACGGAAAAATTGCGAAGCTTGATGCGAAACTTGCGAATGGGCAAATCGTGGAAATTCTCACGAAAAAAGATACGAAGCCGAATCGTTTTTGGCTTTCTTTCGTGAAAACAAGTTCCGCAAAAGCGAAAATTCGCATGTTTTTTTCTGCACTCGGTCGCGGCGCGAATGTCGCGACCGGAAAAGAATTGATCAATAAAAAACTCGCACGCCTCGGCAAACCAAAGTTAGATGTCGATTATTCAATTTTGAGAAATTATAAAAAACAGGATCTTTCGAAACGCGCACGCGAACTGCTACTCGAACGGATTGGCAACGGCAGCGTAAGTTCGAGCGCAGTGGTAAAAAGTTTATTTGAATTCGAGGAGCTCACGATAAAGAAAACTCGCAAAAAACCGATTGCCTCGTTAAAAATTCCTGCCAAAAAGAACGAAGTGATGATTGAGGGAGTGAGTGGAATTTCTTCGCAAGTCGCGAAATGCTGCACCCCGAAGCCGGGTAGCGAAATCATCGCAGTGGTGGGAAGACGCGGCGCGATAATTCACATGAAGAGTTGCAAGCAAATTTCCCGCGTCGCGGAGGAGAGAAAACTGAAAGCATTTTTCATGAGCGATATAAAAACGAAACTCGTAAAAATCGAGGTAGCGGGACGAAATCGTGTTGGTTTACTACGCGACATAGCGAATGTAATCGCGGCGGAAGAAGTCAACATCGCGGACTTGAGCTTGAAAAAAAGCGACAAACACGAAATTCTCCACGAGCTCACAATTGAGGTAGAGGGCATTGAAGAATTGGAAAAGCTACTCGGAAAACTGGAAGAAATCGAGGGAATCACGCACGCTGCGCGCGTTTGAGAAAGTTTTGAGAAAACGGAAACGATGTTTTGAATCTCCACGATTTTATTCGTGAATGTTTTTCCACTATTCACGCTCCAACCA
>JAGLJE010000115.1 GCA_023142645.1 Candidatus Altimarinota bacterium
TGGGCGCGGATTCCGAAACTTTATTTCGGGGCAGCACGGACAGACGCGGCGAAAATCGGCTTTGATGATGAAATTATTTACAATGTGATTCGTGGTGAGGCAACAGGAGGGCGAGTTGAAAAAATTCAAATTGCGCGAGAAGAATGCTTACAGCCTTTCGAAAAATGGGAAAAAATGGAGGATAAAACGAAATATTGATTTCAAAAATCTTTCCTGTATTCGACTGAATTAAAAAATTAATCAAGGGATTTGACAGAATCTCTTATTTTCGAGATAATGGTCTCCTCTTACTAACCCAATCATATGGGTAGAGATAGTTTTTTCTCTCACGACGCAGGACTTTCTACAATGAGTAGTCTTTTGCATAAAAAAATTTCTCATTTGAATATATTGACAAATACCAAAGGAGTTGATTCAGAAAAGTATAGGCTATTGGTAAGCACAACACGTGCTGGAATAAAGGTGTTACATCAAGAAAAAGAAAAATTATGGCTTCTAAAATTATTACAAAGCACGAATGAGATCAAAACAATTTTTGAACAAGCAGAGGATCCATCGTATAAAAGTGTACTTTTAATGCGAAAGATTGTGGATGAATTAGAGGAGACAGGGGAGTCTTTCGACGAATCCATAAACAGAATTATGAGAGACATTTCTAATCATATTGGTGTTTTAGTGTTGTTGAATTTAGACAATGTTTCTAACATTTATGGAAAAGTCCTCAAGAAGACAAAGTCGATGTTTCTCGATCCAGAATCATCTATCAATGTTTGGACGCAGGAGCAAATGGTAAGAGGAAAGGACAGAACAGAATGATAAATCTTGATCGGTTGTTTCTAAAACGATAAAAAGCGAATTTTGGCGTTTTTGTGTTGCATTTTCGAAAATATTTTGGTAAAATCAACCGATAACCTTATTTTTTATGGAAAACGATAATCCTTATGAATCAAAAGCGGTACAAGATGCGCTAGATTTAATCAAATCCCTCAGATGTGGAAAAATTTTGAGACAGGAATTCAAGATGGAGTTTGAAAAACTTATGGAAAATAATCTGAAAGTAGTGGATTCTTTCGAAGATGTTATCATTACTCCCAAAGAGAAAGACGAAGGGGAAGAGTCTTATATTTTCACGATAAAAAATAAAAAGGTTTTGATTACAAAAGAAGGAGAAACTAATCATAATTCCATCTTGGTAAAATGGTTGAGAGCCGCGCTCAAAAAGATTACTGGCTGATAGTTCGAAAATAAAACGGGGTGGTTTAAAATAGGAGCGAGTTTTTTTTCAGATGCCGAATTCCCAAACTCTTATCTCGAATCTCAAAAAATTTTTCGCGGAAAGGAATTTCACGCGTGCGGTCATCGGACTCTCCGGCGGGGTGGATTCTTCGCTTGCGCTCGCGCTTGCGGTTCACGCGCTCGGCAGCGAAAATATTTTTGGTCTCATTCTCCCACAGAAAAATGTGAGTTCATCTAAATCGAAGATTCTCGCTAAAAAAGTTGCGAAGAAATTTGGGGTGCGAACTTTCGAATTTGAAATTTCTAAAGTTATTAATAGTCTGAAATTTCCGTGGGAAGTGAACGAGCTTGCAGAAATGAATCTCGCGCCGCGCGTGCGGATGATTGCGCTCTTCCATTTCGCGAATTCAAAGAACGCGCTTGTTCTTGGTACCTCGAATCGCTCTGAAATTTTACTCGGTTATGGCACTAAATTTGGTGATTTTGCGGCGGATGTAGAGGTGCTCGGAAATTTATGGAAAACGGAAGTTTTTGCACTTGCGAAAAAGTTGAAAGTTCCGCGGGAAATCGTTGCGCGGACTCCGACTGCGGAATTATTACCGAATCAAACCGATGAGAGCGAGCTTGGTGCGAACTATAAAAAACTGGATACGATCCTTCGAAAATTAGAGGCGAACAATTTTGGCTTGCCTAAAAATTCCACTGAATTTGAAAAAGAAATTCTTGCGCGCGTTTTCACGAATCGTCACAAAATTGAACCGTTGCAGTTTCTGTAAATTCAATCAAGAATCTTTTTTGAGATCACTTTTCCTTCTTCATCCATTTCATAAACAATGGGAATGCCTGTTGGAATTTCGAGATTCACCACTTCCTGCGGTGAAAGTTTGTCGAGCTGCATCACGATTGCGCGCAGCGAATTGCCATGCGCGGAAACGAGAATATTTTTGCCTTCTTTGATTTTCGCGAGAATTTTTTTCTCGAAATATGGCAGCGTGCGAGCAGCGGTGTCTTTCAGGCTTTCTCCGTTCGGAGGCGCGACATCGAAACTTCTCCGCCAAATTTGAACCTGTTTTTCTCCGAATTTTTCGCGTGCCTCATCTTTATTCTGCCCGGTGAGATCGCCGTAATCCCGCTCATTCAAAGCCTCGTTTCGCTCGGTGAGAAGATTCAGATCATCTAATTCTTTGAGTACGAGTTCGAGGGTTTTTTGCGCGCGAGCAAGATTGCTCGTGAAAGCTTGATTGAATTTAATTCCGAGCTGCTTTAATTTTCTACCCGCATCATGTGCTTCTTTCACTCCTTGCGAAGAGAGATTCACATCTTGCCAGCCGGTGAAAATATTTTTGAGATTCCATTCCGACTGACCGTGACGGACGAGGACGAGGGTAGACATGAAGTGAGAATAAGGGATAAAGATAAGTGATTTCATCCCGCGTCCGCGGGACGGTTGACATTACTCTGTCCAAAAAAGTCCTGCTTCCACCGCGGTATCGGGAGTGAAGAAATTACCGTGGCGCATGAAATTTGCCATACCCGGTTCTGTCCGTAGGGTTGGACAAGTGGTGTAAGCGTCGAAAACAGTATCATCAGATTCAATTATGCGGAAACTGTATTGTGTAGCATCGGTGATATTGGTACCGATGATGTGGAAATCATATTCGATTTCTTGTCCCACTGTAGCCGAATTGGTGTTAGTTGTGGTTGGATTTGATTTAGCGTACTGACCCGCTATTTCCGATTCCGCTAAAGATGCGGTGATAGCAACTCCGTCTGTCACAGTACTAGTGGCGAATTCCCAAGTTGCACTGGCACCAATATCTGTCCAGCTACCGGTAGTACAATCGCTATCCGTGCCGGCTTTGAATTGAATTTTAAACTGCTGAGAAGTGGCAGAGAGAGCGGCTGTATTGACGGTAAAATTAACTCGCAGACGCAGTTCTTGAGTGCTGTTAGGCGGATCGTTGTCAGCAGGGATTGCCGCAATGGCGGCATTCTCCGCTAAATCTGGATCGCCCCAAGCATCAGTTGGATTGGTGGCATCATTGTCCACATACCAGCGGTAATCTTTGAGTGTGAAAGTCGGAGTCGCAGCGGTTGGTGTAAAAGGTGAACTTGTAGGAACGACTCCGGTAGCGTAATTTCCATTACTATCTTTTACAAAAATTTCATAATGGTAGGCTGTATCATTAACTACATCTGTATCTGTACAAGAGTCTGCAGTTGAAACACTTACTGTCGTATCCACACAAGCAACTGTGGCTGTTCCTATAGTGTTCCCAACTGTATAAGTCGTTCCTTCAACCGGATTATCCGTAACAGCGGAAGTGTCTTGTAAAACAACCACACTATGCAAATCAGCATCGGCTGGAGTAGTGTAATTAATCGTTACTTGGGCGTTGCCAGTGGTTCCGCCATTGTCTGTGGAATTGCCTGGCGATCCATTATCAACCTTAATCGTCGCGCTACCGGTGTCGCTACCGGTTTGACTATTAGTCGTAGTGATACTCGTAACTGTCCCCGTTGTATCATAACTGGCACCCGGAATAGCTGGCATATCGGCGTGAGCTTTTGGCGTAATTCTGATTTTGTAAGTGGTTTCTGAAGTGGTTATTCCTAAACTACAAGAGGAAAATGTTACCGTATTGCTGGCGGGATTGGTTATCGCTGTACATTGGGCTGTGTTCGATGTGTTTGTAATATCAACTTGGGCAATATTATTAAAAGCTTCAGCCGGAGCAAGTGTCACTGTCGCTCCTGTCATTGTATCTGAGCCGATATCGGTTTTGAGAGTGAAATTATCAAGATCGGTAATGCTGGCACCCGGAGCAATGGTCGCGTTGCTCGGCTCCGATCCGCCAGGACCAATTGTAACTGTTGTCGGAGGTTTGAGTGAAAGAACGATACCACAAGGCTCATCAGGGGCTTTATTCGGATCAATACTGATATTTCCGGTTGCACCAGCTGTCGTTTTTATTGCCGAGCCAGATATTGTAGCACCATCACTACCGATTGCTGACTCGAGAAATACATTAGAAGTTAATGAGGCCGGACTGGTAGCTGGAGTGTAAGTAGCACTGGCCCAAAAATTATCAATTTCATTTATAGAAGCAATAACCAACGCTCCGTCAGTCAGCGTTGTAATGCCAGTCAAAACGAAGGGGTCGGCACCAGCTGGGCATGATGTTTGTTGTGCCTCAAATGGGTTGCCTGATGTTACTGCTCCTGTGTATCTTGTTACCAAGGCATAGGTATCGCCAGTTGCAGTACTTTTGTCCACCAATGGGTTTGTCTCCGAAGAGCTTGTCGCTCGTAAATAATACCACCAACTTCTCGCTGTCGCTCCATCGGCAGTAGCGAGTTGTGTCCAGCCACTGACTGTAAGTGTATCGTCTTGATCACGGACGACGACCTGGAGGAGGAGAATATCATTGGCTGCGTGAGTTGGTAGTGTCACGGTAACATCAGCCCCTGTTGATGCGGCTACCGTAGTACTAGAGCTTGAGTACGCAACTGCTGCATGAGTTTCCTGAATTTCCGGAGGAAAACCAAAAATTTGAGGCCATCCGGCGAAACTCCAAAGTACTACGAGTGTAAAAATCAGGATTTTACTGAGAAGCGGACGCCAGATTTTCTCTTTCTGGCTTCGAATAGTGAGCACGGACTCCTTTCTTATTTTCACTTTAATTATTACTTAAATAATCCAAAGAAATTTCACCTACTTGAACCGTGTCGCCACCAGTATCCGAAACCATGTGAATTTGAATAGTCATGTATGATCCCGCTGTATAAGTGCCAGCAAAACTGGCTTCGATTGAAGTTTGTGTCCAAATAGTACCGGCGACTTCCGTGCCACCCGCATTCTCCAAAACGCCAGCAGTATCGTAAACATAAACTAAAACCGAATTATTGGTTGCATCTGTCCTCTTGCCGTAAACATAAATTGGATTGGAAGCGGCCCACGCAGAGAAATTATCCGGCACGCGCCAACGAATCCAAATGTCATAATCGGCCGCACTACCACCAGATTGATCCCAACTATAGTAATTGTGAATATCCGTCGTGGCAGTATTACAAACGGTCGTATTGGTATCTGGCACACCACCGATGGTATTGCTACAAAAATCCGATATCATTATTCCGCTGTTTGCTGCACCATCTCCAGTCATAGTCGCTCCAGAAAATTCTGGAACGAGGGTGACTTTCCTAGTAGCTCTGGCAGCGCCGGAATATACCAATGATGATCTCAACAAAGACATAGCACCGCTAGTTGGATCAATACTGAGAACTGCATCTGAATCTAGATCAGCAGTACTGGCAATTTTGAATTTGTCACTATCGCTATTGTCGACACCTACTACCCAGCGTTGAGTAGCATCCAAAAGAAACTGTAAAAGTGAATCGCCGGTGCTGGCATTATTTATAGTCGCACCAGCGGTAGCATCGACATTTGCTGTGGATTCATAAACATAAAACGGTGAAACCGGATCTACGATACCGATACCTACTTGTCCGGTATCTCCTTCTATTACCAGATGGGAAGTGTTCACCGTAAAATCGTTACCTGCGCCGCTGCCGGTAGTGAAGGGCAGGCTCGTAGCAGAAGTAATTGAGTTGCCGTTCATATCTAGATTTCCGCCCAGTTTAAGTTCGTCCGTAAAGGTAAAAGTGCTACCTGCATTATCCCAATACAATTGTTCGGATAAAGTTTTCCCAAACTGCAAGATAACATTTCCACCAGTATCATTACTGTCCAAAATTAAAGTGTTTTGAGGAACGGGGTATTCGTCATTGCCAAAAAAGAACGGCACCTCCACTGCTGAAGCTGAATGAAGGCTTAAGCTAATGATAAACGCGATTACTAAAGTAATCTTTTTTTTCAAAACAAAAATCAAAAATAACATTTAAATTATAAATGATGCTGGAGCAATCTCCAAAAAAAAGACCTCCTGATAGAGGAGGTCTTAAAAGTCAGCCAATACTATTTTTTAGTTGCTTCCCATATAGGAAATCACCAACTCGCCCATATACGGGTATTTAGCGGTCGTACCATATCCCTTGATAGTTACATAAATAAAGTCTCCGGCAGCATAAGTGCCCGCATCAAATTCATCATTCCATGTGTACCAAGTATCAGCAACGGCACTGAACTTTCCTTGACCATCGGCAGCTGTAAAAGAATCCGTACCGGCATCGTCTTC
>JAGLJE010000116.1 GCA_023142645.1 Candidatus Altimarinota bacterium
AACCGTCGCTAAACGATTAAACTAACTAAACGACTAGACTAGATTAACCAATCAAATCTACCAAAGTGGTGCAGAAGCTCACTCTACAAAATTTCTTTTCAGATTGCGATTGACCCCCTTCCGCTGAAGACGCAAAATAACCAAAACTCTCTCGCCAAATTTTTTAAAAAAATTTCTAATCAACTAATAAAATTTTTATGCACGAAATCGAGTTTGTGGCTTTGGATTGCGAAACAACCGGTCTTGATTTTGAAAACGACAACATCATCGAGCTGGGTGCCGTCAAGTTTTCGTTAGCGGAAAATTTTAACAGTCTCAGCTCACTCTTCTGTTCACCTACCCGTATCCCGCAATTTGTTGAGAAGCTCACTGGTATTCGAAATTCCGATCTGACGGGTGCACCGCGATTTGACGAAAAGCGTGAAGAAATTCAAAAGTTTTGCGAGGGAGCAGTCCTTGTTGGGCACAATCTCGGATTCGATATCGCTTTTCTTGCGGCAGCGGGGATTGATTTTCGCAAATTTCAAAGTCTTGACACTTTTCAGCTTGCTGGTTTGTTGTTGCCGCGCGGCGAGTCACTTTCGCTTGAAAATCTCGCGGCAAAATTTAACATCCGCCATGCGGATGCTCACCGTGCGCTCGCGGATGCTGTCGCCACGCGAGATTTACTGAGAATATTTGTTTCATTTGCGGGAAATTTTTCGCGAGAGAGTTGGCAAAAAATTGTAGAGCTGAAATCTTCCGAAAAAAGTTGTACACAAAATTTTGCCAAGCTTGTTCTCGAAATTCCGAAAATGGAAGTTCCAAAATTTGAAAGCAAAGCAGCGGGAGATCTCGAAATTCGGGAGGAAGTAGTGGAGCAGTTACGCGAAAAATTTGAGAATTCACAGACCTCCGCACTCCTCGAAACTTCTGCGACAGCGGAAGAAATCCTCGCGACTGCGGAAAAATTGAAGCGACCGACAGTAATATTTTTTGGCGGTAGTTTTACGGCACGACGGCTTCCGGCGGAAAAATTTTTTGCGGTACGGACGAGAGTTAATCCGCAAAAATTAAAAAACTTCCTCGCCAAAAATTTGTCTGCAACCGAGTTGCCGCTTGCGGCGAAATTAATTCTCCATCCCGAAAAAAATTTTCACGAATTCAATTTAACGCGTGCGGAGGGACTACTTTTTGATTTCGTGGCAGCGGAGGAAATTTTTGATCCCCCTTCAAAAAAAGTTGTCGTGTCCGATCACGCCACGCTGTCGGATTTCAAATTTTCAGAGCGGCTGAAGATTATTACGGATGCGATTTCGCTTCCTGAAAATCTCATGCGTGCGGATTCGTTTGCGATTGATTTACCAACGCTCGAAGAATTACTACCGCAGCATTCTGAAAAAATCCAAATTTGGTGGGGGTTACTCGGTTTGCTTTTTCGCGAAGCGGCTCCGCAGTTCGGAAGGCTAAATCTCGAGGATGCGAAAGGACTTATGAATTTTTCGAAAGTAATTGAAGCAGGTAAAAATTTTCTCGAAATTGCTCGTAAGGATTTTCCATCGCGAGTTGTATTTTTTCTCGAAAATTTTCTAGCGGAGAACTTGGACTTTCGTTGCTCGCTTCGTTCGAATGCTACGGGAGAGATTACGTTCGCGATTGAGCCGACCGCGGTTTCGCTTCCAGACTTTTCGAATTCCATTCTTCTCGATGCGGCGGCGGATGCGGGCGATGGTTTCGCTTTTGCGCGGCGAACTCTCGTGTTACCAGAAAATTCTTCTGTCGAAAAATTGCAAACTGTGGGCGAGTTGCCGCGATTTCTCGTGGCGGATGATTTACCCGATCCCGCCACCCCGCAGTTTTTTCCAGAGGTGGGAAAATTTTTGCTGAAAAATTTATCCGAACTTGATGGACTCACCATGATTGTTTTTCCGAATCGAATGGAGGCTGGCAATTTCGCAGGGCGGGCGACAACCGAGCTTGATTTCCCCGTTTTTTTCCGCCGGATTCCCTCCGCTGAAAAACTAGTCTCGTTTGAAAAAGCGGCAATAATTTTCACGATTGGCAGCCGTTTTTTTCCGCTGGTTCGCAATTTCATTCTCGTGAAATTACCGTTCATCGTGCGTGATGGTGCTGATTGGAATCGCGAGACTTTGCCGGCGACTATTCTTCGTTTCAAAAAAATGTGGGTAAATTTTGCGAGCTCTAAAGATGCTGAAAAGTTTTTCGCGCTTGATCCGCGGTTACTTGGCAAAGGCTATGGTCAAAATTTTCTCGCTGCGATTCCTCAAAGCTTCGAGAGTTTTTCAGTGAATGTTAAAATTCCGCGGTGAATCGGAGAGTTTCTTTTCGACAGCGGAGAGTGGATCGATTTTTTTCGCGGTTTTTTCGCCGCCGCCGAAATTCACATCTCGAATCCTGCGTTTTTCGTGCGCAAAAAAGATTCAAAAATTTGCTCACTTCGCGCCAAAAGTTTTTTCTTGTTCTCGTGATTTTCGCAATCGGTAGCCTTGTTGGTTTCACGCATTTTTCGGGATTTTTTGATGTGCAAAAAGTTTCCGTTGCGCGTAGCTCACTCGATCTTCCGCTTGAAGAAATTGAGCTTTCGGTTCGTGAATTGGCTTTCGGCAAAAATATTTTCAGTATCGAAAAAGATTTGTTGGCGCGGGTGGTACGCGAGTTGCGACCGGATATCGCACGTGTGGAAATTCATAAAAAATATCCGTGTGAGATTGCGGTAGGAGTTTTCAAATTCCCGATTGTGGCGGAGCTTCGCTCGAACTCAGAATCGATTTTTTTGAACGCGAATGGGTTTCGTGTGCTCGGTGACGCTCCCGATCGTGATACTCTTCAGCTCACGCTCGGCGAAGAGATTGATGCCGTAGATCTCGAGAAGCGGGTGATTGATCCAGCGCATCTCGATTTTATTCGTGATGCAGTTTTTTATTTTGAAGCACTCACCGACCTCAAAATTCTTAACACGAAATATTTTCCAATTTCCCGTGAGGTGTATCTTAAAAATGAAAAAAATTTTGATGTGTGGCTCGACCTTACGCGAGATTTCCGCGAGCAGTTGAACAAACTTGTTGTCGCTGCGGATCTTTTGAAAATTTCCGAAAAAAAGTACGAGTATATTGATCTTCGGATCCGCGGGAAGATATTTTTTAGAAGTAGGTAACACACAAACAAACAGTTGGCAGAAACCGAACAGGAAGTTAGAATTCAACTCTCTTCCCTTTTTATTTTTTTTAGTTTTTCCAAAATGGCTGAAATCACCCTTATCTCCGCAAACTTTGATGCCGAAACTTCGGAGGGGTTTGTGCTTGTCGATTTTTGGGCGCCGTGGTG
>JAGLJE010000117.1 GCA_023142645.1 Candidatus Altimarinota bacterium
TTTCGGTTGATTTCAGCCTGCCGAGCTATTTCGTAGACTATGTTTACGATGCGGAAGAAAACAGCTACCACCGCCTACTCGGCGGCAGCGAACACGCTTCGAACGGAGACACTATTCGTCCGACGAACATCGTCATTCAATTCACGGAATACTGGTCAATCGACGAGGAGGGACGGCTCGATTTGCGAACGAAGGGAGAAGATGTGGCATGGTATTTTTCGGGTGGAAAAATGTGGAAAGGCGTATGGAAAAAAATTAAGAATCGCACGCGTTTTTTCGATGATTCCGGACAAGCTGTAAAACTCCAGCCCGGTCAAACTTTTATCGAAATACTGGACTCGACTACGCGCGTGAAAATATTGGAACGAGAAACTAAGAATTAATTATAAGTTTTGAAATTTAGAATAATGATTTGCCGCACAAATTAGAATTCGTTAGTCTTATCTCAACAGTAAAAATTCCCCATGATTGACAACTTCTCCCACCTCTTTGGAAAAGCCAAAAGAGTGATCAAAACTCTCCGCGAGGAAGCTGTCCGCAATCGCAAGGAAGGTAGTCGGTTACTCGAACTCGAGCATAAATTAGCAACCGCAAACCACGAAAAAAGCGGCTGTGAAAGCTCAAGAATTGACATCTCAACCAGTTCGGTTGCCCGCGCCGCTCTAGCAATTTTGGGAATCGTAACGCTCGGCTGGTTTTTGTTGGAAATTAAAAATATCATCGCGCTCTTTTTCATAGCTGCTTTTCTCGCACTCGCACTTGATCCTTTCGTAGACAAAATGCAGAAATGGAAAATACCACGAGGTATCGGTACCTTATTAATTTACATCTTTTTTGTGGCAGTCGTGGGAATCGTGATTTCTGCCTTTGTACCGATTCTCGCGAATGAAATACCGAAACTCGCGAAAGCGGTACTTGATTGGGTTTCTAATTTCGGGGTCGATACCACGATAATTCAAAATCAAATCGCAAGTTTTCAGGATTATCTCACTGGAATTCAGCAAGATTTGAATCGCGAGAGTATCGAAGCCGGACTTGATGTTTTAAATGTGATCGGTCAAAACGCATTCGCGGTGGTGAAATCAATCGCGGGCGGCGTATTCAATTTCGTACTCGTTTTTGTGATTGCTTTTTTCATGATCATCGACGAAGACGGAATCAAAAGTTTTTTAATCGCACTTTTTCCGCAGCGATTCCACCGCTACATTCTCGAAAAGGGTGCAACTGTAGAAGACAAATTCGGATCATGGGTGCGCGGACAGGTTGTTTTGATGGTCGCAATTGGAATTATTACTTTCGTCGCGTTGAAAATCGCGGGGGTAAATTACGCGGCCACTCTCGCCACGCTTGCTGCTCTCACTGAGCTACTACCATATGTCGGACCGGTAATCGCCTTCGTTCCAGCAGTAATCCTTGCGCTCAGCCAGGGCGGCTGGATTTTAGCTTTCGTAGTCACGTTAATTTATATCGGCATCCAACAACTTGAGGGAAATGTACTCGTTCCGCTCGTAATGAAAAAAGCCGTCGGCCTCTCGCCGGTAATTATAATGTTCGTGATGTTCGTCGGCGCAAGTTTTCCAGAAACAATCAATCCAATCGTCGGCATCATCATTTCCGTACCAATCGCTACTGCAATTTCAGTTTTCGTGCGCGACTATGCCACGAAGAAAAAATGAACCACTGATTACACAGATGAGAAGATTCCACAGAATATATTTAATATGCATTTTTAATGACTGAGTAAAAGTACAAGCACTCTGATATAACTAAAAGAATAATTGGTGCTGCCATGACAGTTCACAACACTCTTGGAAATAGTTTTCGAGAATTCATTTATCAAAGGGCTTTAGCTAAAGAATTAGCCAAGAAAAATTTAGAATTTTGTAGAGAAGTAGATATGCTTATCATATATGATGGCGAAGAAATCAGAACACGCAGAGTAGATTTTCTAGTGGAGAACTGTATCCTAGTTAAGATAAAAGCAGTAACTAACATGGAAGATATTCATTTGGCACAAGCGATAAATTATCTGGAGGCGTTTAATCTTAAAGTTGGACTTCTCATCAATTTCGGATCAAAAAGTCTGCAGTTCCGAAGACTCATCAACACACCCAAAAAGCCCCTTATGTCTGCACAATCTTTTAATCAGTAGATGTCTATGGTTCTTTTATCTGTGTAATCCCCTAATCAACGTAATCTGCGGTTTAAATCCTAAACTTCGTGAGAATACGCTCCGCTCTCGCAAGCATTGGCGCGGGAGTTTTGGAATTATTGCGAAGAACGATATCAGCAACATTTGTGAGCGGCGCGATAAATTTTTTGTAATTCGGCTTAACGTATTCGAAATAATATTTAAACTCACCCTCCAATCCCCCGTCGCCGACTGAACCACGGTTTCCACGAACAAAATCACGGATAATTCGTCGCGAGAGACGGATGTCGTCGTCGACATCAATAAAAATCGAGAGATCCGCGAGCTGTCGAATTTCAGGTACCGCGAGTGTGAGAATCCCCTCAACAATCACAATTTTTTTTGGCTCAATCCGCAAAGTTTTTTCAAGGCGATCTTTCGATCGAAAATCATAAATCGGCGTATCTACCCTTTCGCCATTTTTGAGCGCAATCAAATGCTCCGCGAGGAGGGAATTATCGAGTGATTCAGGCGCGTCGTAATCCACGCGGTAATCCGGATCGAATTCATCTTTGTCGATGTAATACATGTCGTGCGAAATCACCTCGCAGTCATTGCCGTAAACTTTTTCGGTAATAAAATTCGCCAGCAACGTTTTACCGCTGCCCGAACCGCCGGTGATCACCACGATTCGCGAACCCTCGCGACCGTTTTCTTCCGGAATTTTGGAAAAACCCGCCACCGCAGAAGTCGACTTGTTTCGGAACCGCATTTTACTTGGCTTGTTTGACATCTTCATTTCGGTTAATTTCTTATCTATTCCATGTTCCATAATTTAGATCGTTACAAGAACCCCGCCGGCGATCACAAGTATCGCACCAATGATAATTTTCGCAATCGCAATCCCACTCAGCCCTGCGAATTCTTTGAGAAGAACAAGTCCGAGAACCGTAGCA
>JAGLJE010000118.1 GCA_023142645.1 Candidatus Altimarinota bacterium
TGATGAAGATTATTCCGATAAAGTGGCTTTAGAATTTTTTGCTAAGTCTGATTTGGAAGTAAAAATTGCCATTTTGCCAAATAAATTTAAGGATCCCGATCAAGCTATTAGAGAAGATCCTAAATTTTTTGAAGAAGCTGTTTATAATGCTATTCCTCCATTGGATTTCTTTTTTGGAAGATACTTTAAAGGTAAAGATTTGAATGATATTCATCAAAAGAAGAAAGTTGCGCATCAATTAATGGATTATGCACAAAAGATGGTAAATTTTATTGAAAGGGAAGATTTTATAAAAAAAGTTTCTTCAAAGCTTGATATTTCGAAAGAAACACTAATAGAGGAAATGGACAGCATTCCCCAAGATTTTTTAAGCGAAGTGAAAGAATCTGAAACTCATTCTGAAAAAATAGAAACCGCGGATTTGCTCGTGGGATTGATTCTCGCGTTCCCGAAAATTGCTGCGGAAATTTCAGAATTAAAAAATCTCAAAATCGAATCCGAAATTTGGCAAAAATTGAAGACTGCTGATTTTCGCGAAATTTCCGAGGTTGGTGAGGTTGGGGAGAAACTTGCTGTTTTAGTGAGCGACAAATACTCTGATTTCGGCGATGCAAAAATTAAAACTGAGATTTTGAAATTGATCGGAAAACTGAATTCAGAGTTGGTCGAAATAAAAAAACGGGAATTGAAAATTGCGATGCAAAAAGCAGAGGAAGCGGGTGATGAAAAAAAGGCTGCGGAACTTTTTGAAAAATATCAAAAGTTACTCGCGAAGTAATTCTTCCGAAATATCGAAATTCGCTGCGACGGAATCGATATCCTCATCTTCTTCGAGCGCGTCCACGAGTTTCAAAATTTTCCGTGCTATTTCGGCATCCTCGATTTTCATCTCGTTCACCGGTTCGAAGGTGAGCTCTGCAGATTGTACTTTCAAATCTTTATCGAGGAGACTCTGTCGCGCTGACATCAACTTTTGCGGATCTGTTTTTACGATCAAAAATTCGTCTGCCGTCTCGGTTTCCTTCGCACCCGCTTCGATTGCCGCGAGTTCCGCTGTCTCCGAATTTTCTGTAAGCGTGATGATTCCTTTCTTCTCAAATTGAAAAGCGACCGATCCGCTTTCTGCCAACTTTCCCCCGTTTTTTGAGAGGATGTGGCGGATGTTTGCGATCGTACGATTCGTATTGTCAGTCAGCGCGGTAATTAAAAACGCCACACCGCCCGGTCCGTACGCCTCGTAAATTTTTTCCTCAATCTTTTCCCCCTCCAATTCACCACAACCCTTTTTGATTGATCGTTCGATATTTTCTTTCGGAAAGTTATCCGATTTCGAATTTTCAATCGCCGCCGCGAGCGTAGCATTCATTGTTGGATCACCACCGCCTGTCCGCGCGGCGATTTCGATTGCTTTCGCGTGGCGGGTAAAAATCTTACCGCGCTTGGCATCCGTAGCGCCTTTCGCGCGTTTGATCGTGCTCCATTTGGAATGACCACTCATGAAAGTAAGAATTAAGGATTAAGAATACAGAATTAAGAATTTTGGATTCGCTTTGCGAAACCTTTTTATTTAGCTTTCAGGGAAATAAAATTCTTCGAAATTCCTTGCAGAATCGGTTTCGTTGCTTCCCGGGTTTTTGGAATTCATAAAACCGCATGCGAAGATGAGTTCGGAAAAATAGCCGTTTGGCAGCTGTAAGTTTTTTGCGGCAACTTTTTTATCGAATCCCGCGATGAAGCAGCCTGCCACTCCGCTTGCTTCGAGGGTAGCCGCGAAATATCCGGCGGTGAGATAAATTTGCTGACGCGCCCATTCTTCGCGGTTTGTGATGATTCGCTGAATCGTCGCTTCCACTTTCTCGTCGTCGATCTCGCTGCTGTATCGTTCCGCGAGAAATTTCCGCGCGTTTGTCTCGCCCATTTTTGTATTTCCCGCGAGCAGGAAAAGATGGGGAGCGGTCCGCACCGCTGGCTGCGAGGCAATCCATTCTTCATTTTTTTTGCTTGAAATATCGAGCAGAATTACTGGTCGCGAATTCAAGCTCGTCGGAGTTCGCCATGCTACGCGAATCGCATTCTCCAAAATTTCAGTCGGCACTTTTTCCAGTAGAAAATTTTTTACGGTTTTTCGAGCGAGCAGATTTTTGAGTTCAAACATCTTAAAATAAAAAAAGTTGAATCTATCCTCCTCCGCTCTTCAAGCTACGGCGGATTGGATGTTCTAATTTAAATCATTGAATCCATCCGCCTTCGCCCTCTAGGCTACGGTGGACAGTTATCTATTAATTTAAAGCATTGAATCCATTTTACAAAATTTCGCGAGAGAGGAGCGGTGAACTTTTTATTTTTTCGGAAGCGATTTTATGGAGTGCTTTTCCGGTGGTTTCGGTATTCGCATACAAATTTCTCCCGCCGCTTTTTACTGTAGCATGGAGTACTTTTTTCGCGACGGTTTTTTTTGCAGTGCTGTTAATTTTTCAAAAACGGTGGAAAGAAATTTCTATCCGTGAGGCATGGCGACCGATTTTTTTCGCGACGATTTTGATTGCCGTTATTTATTACGCTCTTTTTTTTCTCGGGCTACAGCACACTTCGGTGGGTAACGCAGCAATTATTCTTCAGATGGAAGTTTGGTTTTCATTTATATTTTTCGGATTGATTCTCCGAAAAGAAAAATACACGCTGACCGCTTTAATTGGCGCGACTTTGATGTTCGGAGGTGTTTTGCTTATTTTATTTCC
>JAGLJE010000119.1 GCA_023142645.1 Candidatus Altimarinota bacterium
GAAGAAATGAAACGCGATGGCGATCTCGAAGAGGTCAAAAGTAAATTTTTCTCTTTCGATCAAAGAAAATACTTGCCGCGGCGCGAGCCGAGCTTGAGCGGAATTTCGGCGCAAGAACTCGAAATGATTGATGAGGTTTTACAAAAATATGGTGATAAAACCGCGACTTGGTTGAGTGAATATTCTCACAAAGATATTCCGTGGGCATCGCATAATCCCGGAGAGACGATTGATTATGAGACAGTTTTTTATCGTAATGAGCCTTATTCTGTAAGAGATGACGACGAAGATGAAATTTAACGAGATGGCTGAATTCACGAAAGAATTTAAAAAACTTGCAAAAAAGTATCCCACACTGCCGAGTGATTTCGAAGTTTTTAAAAAGGTTTTGCCCCTCATCGACTTTAAAAACAACAAGGGTTATGTAATCATAAAGGAGGTAGATTTCACGAAAGTCGTGAAAGCTCGTCTGAAGGTTAAGTCTCTGAAAGGCACGCTAAAAACGAGAGTCGTATTTATTCTGCGCGTAGAGAATGAAGTTGTTGATTTCATCGAAATTTATACGAAAAACAACAAAGACCGAGAAGATAACCTGAGAATAAATTCTTATCTTTAGCTTTTCTCATTTGCATTTCCCAAACTTTCCACTAAAATTCCACAACTTTAAAAAGGAGAATTAATCTCGCGTTCCGGGAAGTATCCTAACCCTTTCAATTATGAAAAGAATTTTGATAAACGGAGTACCGTTCAAAGCGCGACTGCTGCCGGGTGCCGATCCGCTGCAGGAAAAATTCATCAATTACATTATGCTCGATGGCAAGAAATCTATCGCGCGTGAAGTTTTCGCGAAGATGCTTACGGAGCTGAAAAATAAAGGCGAGAAGAATCCGGAAGAGACATTCTCAATTGCAATCGAAAACGCTTCGCCTTCGATGGAAGTTCGTCCAAAGAGGGTCGGTGGAGCGGTATATCAAGTTCCGATTGAGGTGAATCCCAACAGACAGCGAATTCTGGCGATGCGATGGATTCTCGAAGCGGCGCGAGATGCAAAAGGCAAACCGATTCATATTAAACTTGCGAGTGTGATTCTCGAAACAGCGAAAGGGGAGGGTCCGGCATGCAAAAAGAAGGAGAATGTTCACCGTATGGCCGCTGCAAACAAGGCATTCGCACATTTCGCGAAATATTAAATCAGCTTGAAGTTTTCGGTTCATCAATTGATAATTGTTTTTTGGGAGAGTAATCTGCCTCTACTTTTTAACTTCTTCGCAAAATGCTTCCAAATTCCCATACTGCGAAACACGCGTTTTTTTATCTTCTCGCGTTTTTCACGCTCGGATTTACTGCGATCGCGATCGGGCAAGTCGCTTTTCAGCTCATCAATCATGTAATCGTAGAAACGACGCCGAGCTATTCCGGTGATTTCAGCGAGGGAATTTTGCGTTTTGCTACTTCTTCACTCATTATCGCGGCGCCGATTTACTATTATTTCACCCGCAAAATTAATCTTGAACTTGCAGCCGGAAAACTGGAAAAAGATTCTTCGATTCGAAAATGGCTGACATATATCGCGATTTTCATCGCGGCGGCGGTTGCGATCGGCGATCTTATTTTCACACTTAATTCTTTCCTTGCGGGCGAGCTCACCCTTAAATTTTTGCTGAAAGCCGCTACGATTTTTGTAATTGCAGGAGGTTTCGGTAGCTACTATTTTTTCGATTTGAAACGGGAAAATTTGCAGCGAGATTTAAAAATGAAAATCTTCGGTGCGATTTTCCTCACGATTTCCGTCACGGCTTTAGTGATTTCTTTCACGCTCATTGACTCGCCTAAAAAAGCACGTGAGCTTCGCGAAGATTCCGAACGAACGAACGAGTTACGCTTGATTTCGTATGCGATTATGGATTTTTATCGAAGTAACGAACGATTGCCGCAGGCTTTCGATGAACTTGTCGATGATTTCAAACTTCACGAGGAAATTTTGCTCGACCCGGCGAGTGAGGAGAAATACGAATTTAAAATTCTCGATCCTCAAAAATACGAACTTTGTGCTGTTTTCATGTATTCTGATGAAGATAAAAATTCACGCGATCGTTTCGTTGATCCGGAGTGGACTCATACGGCCGGTCGGCAGTGTTTCGAGATTGATATTTCTGAAAAAGAAAATTATCCGTTCAGCGAGGTGAGACCGCTGAATTAAGGAAAGCTTGTTTTCTTACATCTTTTCGCTAAAATTAGTCGGCTTTTTTGAATTATTTTAATGAAAATTTCCACTACCACGACTGGTATTTTTCCGAAAATCGCCCGCTCGACAAGCTCGGGACAGGTCGGGGACGCGCCATCGCTTCGTGCAAATCTTCACAAATTTGATCGTGCCGAAATTTCAGCAGCAGAGCTTGAGGAAGTGATTCAAAAAAATATCGAACGAGCCGTTCGCGAGCAGATCGCTGCCGGTATTGATTTGTCGACTGATGGGCTGATTCGCTGGACTGATCTTTTTTCGCCATTCGTTCAATCGTGGGAAGGTATTACGCGACGGGGGATTCATCGTTTTTATGACACGAATACTCTTTATGGAGAGCCGGTTGTTGAAGCTGAACTAAAATTTAAACCATCGAATATTTCGGCGGATTTTGAGTTCGCGAAAAAATTTGGCGCCAAGAAGGCAACGCTGCCGGGAGTTTTTACTTT
>JAGLJE010000012.1 GCA_023142645.1 Candidatus Altimarinota bacterium
ATCGTTGGATTTCAGGCTGAAGGCACGCTTGGTAAAAAATTAGTCGACAAACTTCCCGAGGTGCGGATTTTCGGGCAAATGATTCCACGACGTTGCGAAGTGAAGATTCTCAACGCTTTTTCCGCGCACGCAGATTGTGATGAGCTATTCGAAAATGTGAAAAATTCCCATGCGAAAAAAGTTATCTGTGTCCACGGAGAACCGAATTCTGTCACTTTTCTTGCGGAGCGAATTCGAAAAGAGCTAAATCTTGAAGCAGTATTTACTGAGGAGAAGAAGACGATTGAGATTTAAAAATGACAGAGACTCTGATTTTATCGAGCGAAGTAATGGCGGGGGTTCACACGTACACCTTGAATCCTTAACCAAATGGGTCTACCAAATTATAGAAGAAATTTTGGTCGAGACAAAAAAGTATGTGCGTCAAAATTTTACCACTCAGGAGAAAAGTCTACTTGATATTCTGGAATCCCAAGTGAAACCCCATACTGCTTAGCTTTTCTAAACTCATCAGAATTACCGCGTCTAATCTTAAATATTTTGTTAAGAAAAATAATATACGCCACCTCATTATTCTTGTAATCTGCATACCAATATCCACTATCTCCTTTTCCTACTAGTACTTTGCTTAATTTATTAGCAATTAAATCAGCATTATTAAAATCAACTTCCACAGTATGTAAAGTCCACTGTTCGAGATGTGGAGTATTATGCTTGTCTGTAACTGGTTCAACTTTCGTACTGACAATTTTCACCTCATCTAAAACACTTTTATCAGTCAAGCTTTCCTCTATGATAACTCCTGTAAAATTTTGCATAGTAATGTTAAACTCGTTTGTCACGACAATAAATGGTGGGTGTTGAGGGATTCGAACCCCCGACCCTCTCGGTGTAAACGAGATGCTCTAACCAACTGAGCTAAACACCCGAAGTTCGAGGATTTTAGCAGCGGAAAGGAAAGCTAACAAATCAAACAATTGTCTGCCAATTTTGAGGGAATCTACGGCTTTATTTCCGCATTACTGATTTTGAATTAACTCGTTTTTTCCACTGCTCAAGGAATTCTTTTCGCTGATCGGTTTCGTGGAATTTCAAAATTTTCTCCGAAATTATCACGGCATTTTTTCCGCGATTTTTTTGTTTTCGTTGTGCGCGAGTGAGTTGCCAGTTTCGCAAAACTCGCTCTAAAAAATCTCCCAACTTTCTGTTTAAAACTCGCTCTAAAAAGGTTTTTTGGCGGATTTTTTTTTGAATTGCGGGAAGTTTGAGATTCGGAAAATATTTTTTGACCCATCCGTTTGCCGCAAAAAATTCCTCACCCTTCCCGTAAATTGGCACAAGCGTGGCAATCCAAAAAGCGAGGTATGGATCGTCTCGCCCGATTTTGATTTTCTCGAGATTGAGCGAATTTTCCGCGAGAAAAAAACTCAAACAAAATCGTCCCGCGATTTTCCGTCCGCTTCTTCGCATTCCAAAAATTTGTGTAAAAAGAGTGAGAAAAAAGCGAGTGGTAAAAAGCCGGTTTTTCTCCGCGACGACGAGGAGATCGATGTCCGAATTTTTTTCCGGCCAGCCCATCGCGAGGGTGTTGCCGACCGCTGCGAGCTTCAAAAAAGGGGTGAGGCGAAAAATAAAGCGGTGGCGCAAAGCTTCCATCCATAATTTTTCCGCGCGATGGTGGTGAGCGCAACTTTTCAAAATGAGTGCGCTTCGTCCGCGGGGAAAATAAAAACCAAAACTTTTTCCGATGCGCGAATCTTTCGCCAAAACTTTTTTGACATCTTTTTGACTCGCTTTCGCGCCGAAAAGAAAGCGATGGATTTCCTCCGCGTTCACCGGTTGCCCGAAGATATCGAACCAACAAACCGTTTGCCACGCGCTTTCTGCGAGAGATTTTTTCACTGAAATATTTTAGGCGAGTTGGCGGTAAAATGCTCTCGTGAATAAAATTAAGAATCTACTTCGTAAGCTTCCCGTGTCTCCCGGGATTTATCAATTCCTCGATTCGACGGGGGAAATTCTTTACATTGGGAAGGCGAAAAATCTCAAAAATCGGGTTAAAACTTATTTTCAAAAAAATTCTAAAACTCTTAAAATTGAGCGACTGCTTGAAAAAGCGGAAGATTTGAAATGGTTGGAGACGAATTCGGAAACGGAGGCGCTCACGCTCGAAGCGAATCTCGTGAAAAAATTTCAGCCGAAATTCAACGCGCTGCTTCGCGACGACAAACATTTTTTGTATTTCAAAATTACGAACGAGGATTTTCCGCGAATTCTCACTGTTCGTAAGATTGAAAAAGACGGCGCGAAATATTTCGGTCCGAAAACCGATTCGAAGGCGGTTCGAAATACAACCAAGCTTATTCAAAAACTTTTCAAAATTAGGATTTGTAATCTCGGGATTCTCGCCAAAAACGGGGGAGCGGAAGTCGTGAAAAAAACGGTGAAATTTCCCTGCATTTATTCTCATATCAATCTTTGTACCGCACCGTGCATCGGAAAAGTTTCGAACAAAAATTACGCGAAACAGGTGAGCGAGGCGGTGGATTTTTTGGCGGGGGATACTTCCGGGATTATCCAAAAGCTTCGTAAAAGAATGCAACAAGCAGCTTCCGAAAAAAAATTCGAACTTGCCTCGCAGTTGCGCGACAAAATTCTCGCAATCGAAAATTCCTCTGCGAAACAACTTGCTTCCACTTCCGATCTCGCTTCGCGGGATGTGGTGGGAGTGAAGTTATCCCCCCAGATATCTGGGGGGATAACTTCCAAAGCTTATTTCGCGTTGCTGTCAGTTCGAAACGGGAAGCTCATTGATTCGAAAAATTTCGTAGTCGCGACGGGTGAGAGCGAATTGCCGGAAATTCTCGCGAGTTTTCTCACGCAATATTTTTCGATTTCCACTGATTTTCCCGCGGAAATTTTGCTTCCCGAAAAAATTGAAAATGTTGAAATTTTCGAAAAGTGGCTTACGGAAAAAGCTGGATCGCGAATTAAAATTTTGTTTCCCAAAAAGGGCGACAAGTCTAATTTGCTTCGTCTCGCGGAGAAAAACGCGGCGGCTTTCGCGGTTCAGTCGAAGGCGAAATTCGAAAATGCGACCGAAAGAACGATTGGAGCGGCTGCGGAATTGGCGAAGAATCTGAGGATTGAAAAAGAGCTGAAACGAATCGAGGTGTATGATATTTCCCACTTCGCGGGGAGTGCTACGGTCGGTTCGATGGTTGTTTTCGAGCGTGGTGAACCGAAGAATTTAGATTATCGTCATTTTAAAATTTGCTCGCTTGTGTGCGGAGAAGTTGACGACTGTAAAAGTTTGGCGGAAGTTCTCGCGCGGAGGATGGAGTATCTCATTCCTCAAAATTTGGAAATCCAAATTCGAAAAGCCGCGAAAAAACAAATTTCTGAAATTGAAAAAATTCTAAAAATTAAAATCTCCGGAAAAAAGGAAACATGGTTCGCAGCGCTTGAAAATAAAAAAGTGGTCGGCGGATTTCGGCTGATTTTTCATGACAAAAAACACGCTCGAATAAAATCGATTTTTGGTAAAAATCTGGAGGAAATTTTGTTGAAATTTGCGCTCAAAAAAGTTTCAGCAAAACTTTATTCGACTGAAAATGTCGAGGTTTACGAAAAATTGGGATTTAAAAAAATAAATAAAAATCCGACATTTTTCAAAAAAAATGAGAAAGTTTTTGTTTCCACAAGAAATATTTCATCAGGTTCCTCGTTCACGGCGAGACCGAATCTCGTGATTCTCGACGGTGGGAAGGGACAGCTTTCCGCGGTGCTCAAAAAAGTTCGTTTCCCGAAAAGTGTGGTGGTAATCGCGCTCGCGAAGAAAAATGAAGAAATTTTTCAGCAGACGACGGCGGGAAAATTCAGAAAAATTATTTTGCCGCGTAACTTACAGGCTCTTTTTCTCGTCCAGCGAATCCGTGACGAAGCGCATCGTTTTGCGAATTCGCTGCGCGAGAAATTGCAAGATCCTGTTTATCGTGCGAAAAAAGGTAAAATCTCAAAATGAAGGTTTTCCAGATTTCCGATTCCGATTCACACGGAATTGAAAAATTTCTTAAAGAGCAGAAGTTTTTACCGATTCAGCAGACTCCGATTTGGGCTAAATTTCAAAAATCGGTGGGAGTGAATTCGATTCGAATCGGCGTGAAAAATGAAGTGAATGAACTTGTTGTTTTCGTACAAATTTTCGTGCGGAAACTTCCGTTCGGTTTCACGAGTTTGCAAATTTCGCGCGCTCCACTTTTACAGGAAACAGGAAATAGGAAGCAGGAAACAGAAATTTCTGATTTACTAATTTCTGAAATTGAAAAAATTGCGCGGGAGAAAAACGCGGTTTTTGCTCGTTTTGATTTTCAAGAAGATTTGGAAATCAATTCCCCGAAATTTCGCGAGGTGGAGGAGGAGAATTTTCCGCTAAACACGCTCGTCCTCGATTTGACGAAATCTGAGGAGGAGATTCTCGCGCAAATGAAGCCGAAGGGGCGGTACAACATTCGCGTTGCCGTGAAGCATGGAGTGGATGTGCGAGAAATGAACTCGCAGGAAGGGGTGGAAATTTTTTGCAAACTGCTTACGAAAACAACGTCGAGGGATGGATTTTCAGCCCATCCGAAAAATTATTATCAAAAATTTATCGAACAACTTGGCGAGCACGCGAGCTTGCTGATTGCGAAAAAAGAGGGGATCCCACTTGCTGCGGTTCTTCTTACTTTTTCCGGTGATACTGCGACATATTATTTTGGCGCGAGCGATTATAAATATCGGAATTTGATGGCTCCGTATCTCCTCCAACTCGAAGCAATCAAAATGGCAAAAACGCGCAGTTGCAAATGCTACGATTTTCTCGGAATTGCTCCCGAAGATTCTCCGCATCATCGGTTGACGGGGGTTTCGGATTTCAAAAAAAAGTTTGGTGGAAAAATTATCAAATATCCCAAACCGAGAGAGTTGGTATTGAGATCGCTTTTCTACAAGCTTTTCAAGTTCGCAAAAAAATTCCGCAGTTAATTTTTCTTTTTCTTGTTTTCTCTCCAAAGTCTCAAGGCATCTTCCGCATTCTTCACTTTCGCTTTATCCTTTCCAAAAACCCACGAGTGTCTCGAAATAATTTTTTGCTCGATTTTTTTCAAAACTCCAGACATCCGAAATTTTTTCTCTTCGCCCGCGATCTGTGTGATCATCACGATATTGAAAAGTAAATCGCCGAGTTCTTCCTCAAGATTTTCAAAGTCTTTTTTTTGAATCGCGGCCAAAACTTCGTCTGCTTCCTCTTCTAAACTTTTCGCAAGAGAAAGAATAGTCTGCTTTCGATCCCATGGGCAGCCAGTCGGAGAGCGTAGTTTTTTTGCAAGAGCGAGAAGTTTTTGAAATTGCTTCATTTTCCAAAAGTTCTTTTTTGTTCGTGAAACCATTCTAAAGCCTTTTTGAGTTCAACTTCGTTAAATTCCGGCCACATTTTTTCCGTAAAATAAAGCTCTGCGTACGCAAGCTGCCAAATCAGAAAATTCGAAATCCGCTGTTTTCCGCCAGTTCGAATCAGTAAATCAGGGTCGGACTGCCTGCCGGAATCGAGCGTTTCGCCAAAACTTTTTTCTGTTGCTCGCCGTCCCGATTTCACAAATTTATTTGCCGCGCGTACGATTTCATCTCTTCCGCCGTAGTCGAGCGCGAGATTGAGAGTGAGTTCACGGTAATTTTTCGTGCGCTCCATGAGATTTCGCAAAACTTTTTTTGTTGTGGTTGGAAATTTTGTAAGGTTGCCAAATAATTGCAGCCGAATTTTATTCACGCGAAAAATCTCTTCGTCTTTAGCAAATAGTTCGATTCCTCGAAAAATATTTTTTAATTCGCTCGTGTTCCGTTCCTTTAAATTCTCGGTCGAAAGCGCAAAAACCGTGAGGTGAGTAATTCCATGTGCGATGAAAGCGGGGAGGAGCTTCCTTAAATTCTCTGCACCTTTCTTGTGTCCGATCGCCGCCGGTAAACCTCGTTTGCGAGCCCACCGCCGATTGCCATCCAAAATTATCGCGAGATGAAAGAAAGAATTTTTCACGAAATTATTTCTTTCGCTTCGGTTTCACCGCCTTCCGACCTTTCGAATCACCTTTCTCTTTCCGTATTTCTGATTTT
>JAGLJE010000120.1 GCA_023142645.1 Candidatus Altimarinota bacterium
AATTTTTGGAAATGTCTTTCGGTAGCAGCCATGCTCGCGGCAACATTTCGGGATTTTTCGAACCACGAGAAATTTTTTCAATCTCTGGTCCACCGGGATACTGCAAGCCAAGCAGTCGCGCAATTTTATCAAACGCCTCCCCTGCCGCATCATCGAGCGTTTCACCAAGCAGTCGCGGTTTGCTTTTTGAATCCTTCAGTAAAACAAGTTCATTGTGTCCGCCACTCGCGGTAAGCACGACAATAGGGAATTTAAAATTTCGATAATCCCGTTCGAGCCAATTCGAACGAATGTGCCCGAGAATATGGTTAACGGGAATGATTTTTTTATTTGCAAAAGCGGCAAGCGTGTTCGCCGTGATCACTCCCGCCAGCAGCGAGGAATTTAATCCCGGTCCGGCAGCTACCGCAATCGCATCGATTTTTTTGAATGGAATTTTTGCAATTTCGAGCACCTCCGAAATCACGGGAATGATTTTCCCAACATGTTCGCGTGCAGCAACTTCAGGCACGACTCCGCCGGTTTTACGATGAATGGAAATCTGTGAAGCAATCACACTCCCGAGAACTTCTGAGCCGTTGCGAACAACGGCGGCAGCAGTTTCATCACAGCTGGTTTCAATTCCAAGAATAAGCATCCGCAAGATTTTGCTGGAAAACAGCAGGAAAGAAAAGTTTATTTTTCATCCCATGTCTTATCGTTAGCAGCTGCCGATTTATAATCAATAACCTGTGAAACAGGTTTTCGGAAGCAAGACCGAAGATTTTTAACAGACTCGCTCTTTTTGTCTTTTCGTAAAGCGGAATCAACCCAATCTTTCAGCTGCTTGTGAGAATAATTTCCGCCAGTTTCCTTTTTAAGAAAATTTTTCACATTCTGCAATGTCCATTGAATCCGCCCGCGCGGAATACGGGGAAATTTTTTGGCTAAATCATTCACCAAATCATCTTCTGCTTCTGTCGAAAACAGACTTGTCTGTTTAAATTCCAAAATTCTTTCAAGCTTCATTTTGAAAAATTAAGTTTGATTACTATGAGGATTTTTGATTTTAGAAAAAGTCCTCCATTTCGTCAAATTTAAAAATACGCCAAAAATAACTCTCTTTTCCCAAACTTCAATCTCACAACAAAACTACTTCAAAAACTCCTGCACGGCTTCCTCTGCGGTCTTGCCGTCGTGAACCACCACTGCAGTTGCTTTTATGAAGTTAGCCGGATTTTTGTGCTGGAAAGCATTTCGACCCATCGCCACTCCTGCCCCGCCGGCAGCAATCGCACCTTCGACATTTTTCAGCGCTTGTAAATCATCTCCTTTCGCCCCGCCGGCAATCACGACTGGCACACCGAGTGCACCGTCAACGACTTCGCGGAAACTCTCCGAATCACCAGTGTACGGTACTTTAATAATATCTGCGCCGAGTTCCGCCGCGACACGCGCCACGAGTTTCACATTTTTAACATCGTTCGGATTATCAATTTTTGGACCGCGCGGGTAAGCCATCACGAGTAGCGGCACTCCCCACTCGAGACAATCCGTCGCAATCTTGCCAAACCCACGAAGCTGCTCTGCCTCAGTTTCACTACCGAAATTGATATGAATCGAAACCGCATCCGCACCCATTTTAAGGGCAGTTTGGACATTATTGACCGGCACTTTTTCATTCCCGTCCACCGGGTTTAATTCTGTCGAGATAGAAAAATGGAGAATTAGCCCAACATCTTTTCCGGTCGAACGGTGACCGTGGAGCGCAAGTCCGAGATGACCGACAACCGCGTTCGCGCCACCATCCGCCGCCCAGTCTGCCGCGTCTTTTAGGTTCACGAGACCGTCAATTGGTCCCATCCCCGCACCATGATCAAGCGGAAGAATAACCGTTTTCCTAGAGTTTCGATCGATGATTCTTTCAAGGCGAATTTTTTTACCATGCATTTTGAAAGGATTAGAAAGCTAATTTCGTGGAGTTAATTTTACAAGTTTTTTAGTTTTTCACAAACTTGCGCAATTACCTTTTCAGGAGTGCTTGCCCCCGCCGTCACACCAACAGTGTGGATTTTTGTAAACCATTTTTTTTGGATCTCATTTTTATTTTCGATCAAAAAGGCCGAGCGAATCTGCCGGACAATTTCAAAAAGTTGCCGCGTGTTATTTGATCTCCGACCACCGATGACAATCATCAAATCCACTTTTTTTGCTAGTGAAGCCGCAGCAGCTTGCCGTTCGCGAGTCGCACTGCAGATCGTGTCTTTCGGAGTTACATGCACTTTCAGTTTTTTGAGAATTTTCAAAACCCGCTCGAATTTCTCCGCTTGTTCGGTCGTTTGCGAGAGTAGCGCAACTTTTTTACCAGTAAATTTTTGCAGCCGCTTTTCTGAAATTTTTTGAATTACCTCCACTTCCGGAAAATCCTCAATTACCGCCTGCATCTCAGGATGACGCCGTTGTCCGATGACAAGAATCGGAATTTTTTTTGATGTGAATTTCTTTATCTCTGCGTGGATTTTTTTCACGAACGGACAACTTGCATCTACGACTTTAACTTTTTTCTTTTTTAGTTCGCACATTTTTTTTTCGGAAATTCCGTGCGCACGAATAATCACCACCCCTGTTCGAATTTTTGAAATCGCCGAAACCGCTCGCACCCCACAAGCATTTAATTCTTCCAAAACTTCAGGATTATGAATCAACTCTCCGAGAGTTTGAATTTTTTTACCACGAAAATTCCGCGCCAATTCATACGCCCGTTGAACCCCAAAACAAAACCCCGCGGGATCGGCTCGAATAATTTTCACTTTTGCAGAAAATTTTATACTTCTTTTTTCTCAGTAGCTTTTGAATTTTCAGATTTATCTTTTTTATTTTCTCTAACCTCTTTTTCTGCCGACTGTTTATTGTCAACCACCAATTTTTCTTTAGCTTTCGCACTCGAAAGCTCACGTTTCTTCGCCGCTGTTCCCACACGATGCACTGCTCGTTTCGAATCCACCGCACTTCCTCGCCTTGCGGAACTCGCCACGGCCGCCGCCTTCACACTTTCGGAAATTTTAGATTTCTTCTTTGAATCTTTCGCTGTCTCCGCTGCTTTCATTCTCGCGCGGAATTTATCCACCTTTCCGGCAGTATCGACCAATTTTTGCTTGCCGGTATAAAACGGATGACACGCCGAACAAATTTCGGTTTTAATTGCCTTCACAGTAGAATCAAACACGAAACTTGCCCCGCAACTGCAGGTTGCGGCTATTTTTTTGTGAACGGTTGGATGAATTTCAGATTTCATTTTTTAGAAATTAAGCTGCGGGATTTTACGGATTTTGATAGAAAAATGCAACCGCTTTTTATCTCTCCCGCCACACGAGCCGAATAAACCGAAAAGTAGCATTCCAGATTCGTGGCAAACGCGACGGCTGGCGGATCAGTCGCCACAGCCATTCAAGACCGAGCCGGCGAAAAATTCCTGGAGCGCGAGAAATCATTCCCGCGTGAAAATCAAACGCTCCACCAATTCCCGCCGCGAACTTCACCGTTTTTAGTTTTGATAAATTTCGCGCAATCCACATTTCCTGATTAGGCGCGCCGAAAGCCACAAAAAGCAGCTCTGCTCTTGACTCGTCGATTTGCTCTCGAATCTTCGCTTCCTCGGAAATTTTCGGAGAGCCAGCGAAAACTCCTGAAATTTCAAGCTGCGAAAACCTCCGTTCGATTTTTTTTTTCACCTTTTCCGCGATTCCTTCCCTCGCTCCAAGCAAGAAAACTTTCTTTTTTCGGGAAGCTGCAAATTCAAGAAGTTTCAAAAAAAGATCAGTACCGGTAGTTCTTTCTGGAATCACTTTTCGAATTTTCTGCGGAACGAAAAGAACCGCCGCAAGCGAAATAAGTAGTGTGAAAAAATTCCGTCTTTTTAAATTCAAAAAATAGCTCGCCCACAAAATTCCCACTCCATCCGCCGCTACGAAATCCGAGGAGTTGAGAACTTTTTTGAACGCGGAACTTTTCTGTGCCGCAAGCACCATCTCTGGATTTGGAGTGGTGAGAAAAAATTTACCCGCAGGCTGAATTTTTTGGGACTTTGGATCCCTTCCGTGAAAAAAATCTGCCACTCGCAAAAGTGCTTCGCTCTCACGAACCGCATCGAAACCGATTCCGGCGATGAAAACTCGAGACAAGCTGCTTCGGATTTTACTTCTTTTTGATAACCACCGCGCGGTAACCGAAATTACCTGTTGACTCGGTAGTAAGATCATCCCACTCCGGTTTTACTAATTCGAGGTGCACGAGCCTTCGCATGAATCCGCTCATCGGCGGAAGCTTTACCGGATTTCCGCTCGTGCGAACCTGTTCCGCTCGCCGTTTCGCGAGTTCAATTGCTTCCTCCTCTTTCTTTTTTCGATAACCATCAACATCGACAACAAGGGTGATACGGCGATTCAATTCCTCCGCTTTTTTACTCGCTACAAGACGAAGAATGTGCTGAAAAGCCTCGAGATTATCGCCATGTTTACCGATGAGAAGCGGCGCATCTGTTGTTTTGATTTCGACAAGATAAGCTTCAAAATCGCTACCTTCCTTATCTTCACGCCGCTTCACGAGCACACTCGCCTCATCGAGCTGCAATCCCGCGAGCATATCTTCAGCGGCAGATTTGATTGTGAGTTCCATTTTGAAAATAAATTAGTAATTTAACCCTCTCCTAAGTTTTAAAGAACTCTCTTAATCCTTTTTCTCGTCTATTCTCGCTTTATCTATAATTTCGGCAATGTTAATTCGACCGGTTCTAGAAATTTCCTCATGTATTTTTCTCTTTAAAATTTGATCTTTGATTGCCTCAATTGGATCCATAAAAATCATTTAATCTGTCGATTTACAATTAATTGTTGCCCGACTCCGAAAATCGTGGACGCACCCCAATAAATCCCCACGGCTGCCGGCAACGAAGCAGAGAAGAAGCCGATCATCACCGGCAAAAAATACGGCATCATTTTCGTCATCGAATGCATCGCATCCTGCATTGGATTCTCACCCGGTTTATGTGCGGGTTTATTTTTAGAGGAATGGTGCATTGCGAGCTTCATCTGTGCAAATTGCGAAACTGCGAGG
>JAGLJE010000121.1 GCA_023142645.1 Candidatus Altimarinota bacterium
TTGCCGCTCTTGCTCTTGGGTGTGAAATTCCCGGGTATTGTAAATTTGACCGAAAAAATTATTTTTATCCGGATAGCACGAAAGGTTTTCAGATTTCGCATTTTGATGAGCCGTTATCACAGAAAGGTACGGTTGAATTTGAAATAGGGGATAGGAAAGTAAAAGTCGGAGTTACTCGTTTGCATCTTGAAGATGATGCCGGAAAGTTAACTCATGTTCGCAATGGTTCGTTAGTTGATTCTAATCGAGCTGGAACGCCTTTGATGGAGATTGTTTCCGAGCCTGATATGCATAGTCCCGACGAGGCTGAGGCTTATGCACGTGAGGTCCAAAAGATTTTGCGATATGTGGGTTCGAGCGAGGCTGATATGGAAAAGGGGATGATGCGTTTTGATGCCAGTGTTTCTATTCGTCCAAAAGGTGAGACAAAACTTTATCATCGTGCGGAAATTAAGAATTTGAATTCTTTCAAGGCGCTCGAATCCGCGATTACATTTGAAATCAAGCGGCAAAAAAAATTGTGGGAGGAAGAGAAAATTCCGAAAAAAGATACTACTGTCGGTTGGGATGACAAGAAGGGCGAGACTTATCTGATGCGCGAAAAGGAATCCGCGAGCGATTACCGCTACTTCCCCGAGCCGGACATCCCCCCGCTGATTTTAAAAAAGGAGAAAGTGGAAGAGTGGAAGAAAACACTTCCTGAACTGCCACTCGTGAAGCGAGAGCGATTCGTGCAGCAGTTTGGGGTTTCGGAAGAAGATGCAAAAACACTTACAAATTCGAAAGCTCTCGCGAATTATTTTGAAAAGGTGACGGCAATTTCAGGAGATGTGAAAAAATCGGCGGCATGGATTTTGTCAGAACTTTTAGCTCGGATGAAGGAGGATGAGCTGAAAATTGAAGAGCAAAAAATTTCCGCAGAGAACCTCGGTAACTTGGTGAAAAAAATCGCAAGCGGAGAAATTAGTGGGAAGATCGGGAAAGAAATTTTCCCGGAAATGTGGGAGCGCGGTGTGAATGCGGAGGAAATTATCAAAGCGAAAGGCTTGAAACAAATTTCGGATTCGGGAGAGATTGAGAAATTCGTGGAAAAAGCGATTGCGGCAAACACAGAAGCCGTGGCGGATTTTCGGAACGGCAAAGAGCGCGCTTTGGGGAGAATCGTGGGTGAGGTGATGAAGTTATCGAAAGGGCAGGCGAATCCCGCAATGGTGAATGGGTTAATTCGTAAAAAGTTAGGCTAGTTGCATCTCCAAAATTTTTGAGCTAAATTTGTGTTCGATGTTTGAAACCTCCAAAGATATCTTGAATATCGTGCTCGCAGTCGGCTTCGGACTGATTGCGGTTTTTCTGTCGATCACTCTTTTTTACGCAATTTTCGTACTGCGAGACTTGGGCGAAACCACGAAAGCAATGAAAAAAGTTGCGAAACAGGCAAACAGTATGATTATCCAGCCTGCAAAATTTTTGACTTTTCTTTTCGAGAAAGCGAGAACAATCACCGAAATCGTGGAAAAAAATGTCGCGAAAAAAGTAAAACGAAAGTAATTATTTTAGAATCACCTTTCGGTAAACATCGAGGATATTTTTCCAATCGGAGATTTCAAAATCCTCTGCGCGAAGATTCGAATCCACTTCCGCTTTTTCGAGAATTTCGTGCGCGATTTTTTTGGGAAACGGTAAACCGCTCGCGAAACTCCCGCGAATTTTTTTACGAGGAGAATGGAACCCTGCATGTACAATTTTGAAAAAATCAGGAAGATCCGCACGTGCAACTGTCGGCTTTTTATTGAGAGAAATTTTGAGAATCGCGGAATCTACTTTCGGCGGAGGAAGGAAACTTTCCGGTTTCACGATTTCGATAATTTCCGGATTTGCGAAAATCCGAACTTCGAGCGCAAGTACGGAGAGTTTTTTTGGCTCGCAAATTCTCTCCGCCACCTCTTTTTGAACAAGCAAAACCGCGAGCTGAGGAGGATTGGAACTTTCTGTAAAAAACTTCCGCAAAATCGGAGAAGTGAGATAATACGGAATGTTCGCGATAAGTTTGTAGCTATTCGAAGGCGGGGTAAATTTCCTCACATCAATGTTCTGCAATTCAACATTTTCATATTTTTTTAAATTTTCTTGCAGCGTGGGAAAAATTTTTGCATCGAATTCGAGAGCAATCACTTTTTTCACGCGCGTAGAAAGTTCGCGAGTAAGTACCCCCAAACCCGCTCCGACTTCCACTATCTCGTCATTCGCATTCAATTCACCCGCTTCCAAAATTTTCGTGAGAACTTCCGAATCCACGAGAAAATTTTGACCGAGTGCGTGAGAAGGCTTGATCTTATTTTTTCGAAGAAAATCTTCGAGTTCGAAACGATCGATGATTTTCATTTTTCAACGCGAATCAATTTGAGCAGATCCCCCGCTCCCGAAATAATTTTCACATTTTCTTTTGGCACTTCAAACTCCCCCGCAAGAAAAGCAATCAACTCTTTATTCGCTTTCCATTTTTCAGGAATGGCGGCAATTCTGATTTTCAAAGTTTCTTCGTCGAGAAATCCCACGATTGCGTTTTCAGCCGAGCGAGGAATAACTTTTACACGAAGAACAATCCTCTCCGACTTTTCAAATTCGTCAAAAAGTTGATTCAGGGTTCGCATCACGGAAAGATTAACCCACTTCCATTGAAATATGAAAACTATTTTTTAGTTCGTTTCATCCTCCATTCATGAATTTTAGAGTGATCACCTTTAAGCAAAACTTTTGGGACTTTCATTCCGCAAAAAATTTCCGGGCGAGTAAAATGGGGGTATTCTTTTTTACGGTTCAGCCGAATTGAAAAACTTTCTTCTTCTACGCTTTCATTTTTACCAACTACTCCCGGAATCAATCGACTCACCGCATCAACAAAAACAAGTGCGGGCAATTCACCACCAGTAAGCACAAAGTCTCCGATTGAAATTTCGAAATCGACGAGCGAATCAATAAAACGTTGATCGACGCCCTCATAATGCCCGCAGACGAGAATCAGTCGGTCGTATTTTTCGGCAAACTCCTCCGCCATTTTTTGATCAAATTTTTTCCCGCGAGGGGTGAAATAAATCACAGGAATCTTTTTTTTCGACCGTCCGCGAATTTTTTTCACCGCATCGAAAAGCGGCTGACACACCATTACCATCCCCGCCCCGCCACCGAACGGTCGATCGTCAACTTTCCGCCATTTATTTTTAGCGAAATCGCG
>JAGLJE010000122.1 GCA_023142645.1 Candidatus Altimarinota bacterium
GCAGATTTTTCAGCGAAGATGCGGAGCTGCTCGCGAAAATTATCGAGCAAAATTTGAACGCGTTCGTTTACTGCGATGCGAATGGTGAAATTTTGCCGGAATTTCCGATAAATCCGAACGGAAGTGTTTTGAATCTCGCAGGAATTTCGAATCCGGCAGGAAATGTTTGCGCGCTGATGCCCCACCCCGAGAGAACGGAAGCGGGCGATCCGATTTTTGTTTCAATGCGGAAATGGATCACCTCATCTTCAACCCCCCGCCTTAGTGAGGGGATTCGCGTAAAAACTCCCACCACAAAAATTCTCGCAAAACCGAAATTCGATGTGGAATTTTTCGTGAGTTTGAAAATCACAGACAACGAAACCCTTTCGGCAGGAAAAGCGACCGACTTGCAGTTGAAAAAATTCCGATGGTTCGGTCTGGATTTCGGCGAAAAGTTAACCCCCCAAATTTTTGGAAAGATGCTCGAAAAAATCATCCGCGGCGGAGATTTGTTGAATCCTGAGAAAGAAGATGTTTTCGTGAAACTCGGCGGGAAGATTTTTAAGTTCTCAAAAATCGACGGATTTGTTGCAGTAAAATTTTCGCTTCCTAAAAATCGGATTTTGGTCAAAGAAAAAGAGACTAGTTTGGATGAGTCACGCATAGACAGTGTGAATAAAACTTTGGGAAATAAGTCCGTGAAAAATTTAGTAAGCGGGATGCTCTGGAGTTGCGATGAAGACAAATCTAAGTTTGAGCAGGCGACGAAAAAGAATTTCTTTCACCACCCCTCTTCTCATAATTTGCTAAAAATCTAAAATAATAAATTTCTACAATCTACTAACTACTATGTGTGGAATTATCAGCTATCTCGGAAATCGAAAAAATGCGGGGAAACTCATCGTGGATGGGCTGAAAAAACTCGAATACCGCGGCTACGATTCTTTCGGTTTTGTGGAGGCAGTCCCTTCAACAAGCTCAGGACAAAGAAACGGGAAATTCAAACTCACGAAAAAAGTGGGGAAGATTTCCGAATTTCCATCCTCCACTTTCCACTTTCCACTTTCTAACCTTGCGCTCGGCCACACCCGTTGGGCAACGCACGGAAAAGTGAATCGCGCGAACGCGCATCCTCACCTTTCCGCTGACAGAAAAGTGGCGGTCATCCACAACGGCATTGTCGAAAATCACGCGGCGCTGCGGAAAGAATTACAAAAAAAAGGAGTGCAGTTTGCGAGCGACACCGACACAGAAGTGATTCCGAATTTGATCGCAGAATTTTTGAAGCGTGGCAATTTACGAGAGGCTGTACGGAAAACCGCGAAAAAATTGAAAGGTAGATTCGCTTTTGTGGCAATGGTAGAAGGAGAGAAAAAATTAATTGCCGCGAGAAACGGTAGTCCGCTGATCGTCGGAATTGAAAAATTTTTTCCGAAAAGCGATGATCGACTGATTTCAAAAATTGACGGAAGCGCGTTTTTCATCGCGAGCGATGTGCCCGCTTTTTTGAATTTCACGCGCGATGTGGTTTACCTCGACGATGGTGAGATGGTAGAAATCGAACCTTCACCGAAAAAAGATCATTTTCATGCTCATTTTTTTGAGATTGAGAATGGAGACGAGATAAAGAAGCGGGTGATCTCAATTGATTGGAAGGCGGAAAAAGCGGAAAAAGGCGACTTCGCACATTTCATGTTGAAGGAAATTTTCGAGCAAAAAGAAACAATCGAAAGAGCGCTGAATCAAGATGAACGGCAAATCGAAAAAGTGGCGGGACTGATTCGAAAAAGTTTCGGCACCTTTTTCATCGGCTGTGGAACAGCGGGAAAAGTTTGCGCGACCGCTGAATATCTTTTCGCGAAAATCGCGCGGCGGCATGTGAATGTAATTTTCGGCAGCGAATTTGACACGCAGGAACCATTCTTGACCGAGCGAACACTTTTAATCGCAGTGAGCCAAAGCGGTGAAACCGCGGATGTTTTAGAAGCATACAAAATCGCGAAGAAGCGAGGCGTGCAAACAGTCGGTGTGGTGAACACCGAGGGCAGCTCGGTCGCACGGCATTCGGATGTTGTCCTGCCGGTAAACGCGGGAATGGAAAAAGCGGTCGCCAGCACAAAAGCCACCACCGCGCAGCTCGCGATTTTGACTTTGCTGGCATACGCCGTCGCGGGGAAACTCGATGAAGGCAGGCAGATGCTCGCGGAAGCGGCAAGCCAAATCAACGATCTTCTGAATCCGCGCTATTCTGAACATCTCGAAAAAATCGCGCGGAAAATTAAAAATGTGGAGAGTCTCTACATCATCGGAAAAGCAGCGGACTACCCCATGGCGCTCGAAGCGGCGATCAAATTGCAAGAAGTGAGCTACATCCACGCGGAGGGTTTCGCGGCAGGCGAACTAAAACACGGTCCCCTCGCGCTAATCTCGCGAGGAACTCCGCTAATTGCATTCGTGCCAACTGGAGAATATCGGGCAGATGTTCTTTCAAATGTCGCGGAGGTGCAAGCGCGCGGCGGAAGAATTATCGGCGTGAGCGCAGAGAATGATGATCTTTTCGACGAGTGGATTCGCGTGCCAAATGTAGGCAACGCGCAACCGATTGTGAATATCATTCCAATCCAACTGTTGGCCTACCACCTCGCGGTTTTGCGGAAAAATAATCCGGATTTGCCGAGGAATTTAGCGAAGAGTGTGACGGTGAAGTAAAATACTTCTTGGATTTTCGTGTGAAACAACTTTTAGATTTTATTAACCTTTTGTCTTATGCTGAACATTCAGCGAAACAAGCCAAAAAAGAAGAGTCTAAAAAAAGAAGATTATATTGGCTCTCTGTTTGGAATTGGTCTCGTGTGGTCTGTTGGACTTGGCGGCATTATTCCCTACATCGTTGGAATACTTTTTGGTATTTGGCTTACAAACAAAATGTTAAACAGCAAAAAATCATATTTTAAAATCATTTTTTGGGTTTTGTTCGCTACAATATTCATTACTGGCACAATGACTTATGGGATGCGTGAAATGCAGCGATTTGCTCCGAAAGAACGTCCTTATTTAAATCCACATGCAGAAGCTTTATTTATGGAAGAAGTGAGAAGGAGTATTTCGGAAGCTGAACCAAAATAGAAACGAAATAGAATCCCCTAAACTTTATCTCCGTATCGTTTAACAATTTCCTCCAATTCCGAGTAAACCCAAATTTCATTCGCGCCATCAAAAAAACCGTCTTTTTTAGCCATTTCAAAATACAAACGAGCCTCCTCATAGAAAGGCAAATGCAATCGTCTAAATATTTCGGCATATTCCCGGAAATTATTTATTCGCGGATCATGCTCGTTGTCGGGGTCAATAATTTCACCGAGATCGATAAAGCTCAGCAATTGCGCAATACCTATGCCTCCCATAAAGTTTTCCAATGGAAGATCTGATCTACCCAACTCCTCCCCGTGCTGATAACAGCCATGCTCATTTTTTCTCGGAGAAAATACTTTTTGATGAACAATGTGAAAATCACGACATTGGGTTTCCCCGTCAACCTCTTCATTAATCCATTCCACATACCCCTCGCTGGCGGCGTTTATAACTTCCCCGCATGTGTCACAAATCCACTGATTTTTTTGTAGTTTAAGCATAAAAAGTAAAATTAAATACATTTTCATTATAGCAAATTGGCACGCCTCTTCTGAAAAGATAGAGGATTAGCAGATGGAGAGAAGTCTGAACCACTGAACCACACATGAATACACTGATGCACACT
>JAGLJE010000123.1 GCA_023142645.1 Candidatus Altimarinota bacterium
GAAGCGGCACTTCCGCAAATTCTCGGCAAAATCCAAAATCCAGCTGTGAAGATGACGCTTCGTGGTGCGAAAATTTTGAAAGTCAGCAGGAACGAAATCGAAGTGGGAGTGGGGAGTGATTTTTTGGTTAAAAAGTTGGATGACGCAGCGACGCGAAATTTGCTCGCGGAGAAATTCGCCGAAGTTTTGGGAAGTAAATTTGAAATCAAAATTTCCCGCGTGGAAATCGAGATTCAATCGGCAGCTCCAGAATCGCCAAATTCTCCGCTACCGAAAAAATCAATCGCGGAGGCAGCGGAGGGAATGTTCGACGAGGGATGGTGACAATTTACAATTTTCAATTTACAATCTTCAAATAAATTATAATTTTTATTTTTTTAACTTTTAAAAATGCAAAAAAAGTTTCTTACGCTCACGATTTTTCTCGCATTCGTTGCTTTCGCGGGGGGATTCGAAATGGGGAAATCTCGCTCGCGGGAAGTTGTAGAAATTACGGGCGGAGATGAAGTAGCTGAATTGAGCATCCTGCAATCTTCAAAAGTCGGCGAGAAACTTAATGTCCAAATTTTCGACGAAGTTTGGAAAACTGCCGAAAAGAAATTCGTGGATGTGGAAAAATTGAATCCGGAGAAAATGCTGTACGGTGCGATGAAAGGGGTGATCGCTAGTTTTGGTGATCCGCATTCCGAATTTCTCGATCCAGCCGAGAGCGAGGAATTTCTCGATTCGCTTGAGGGTGATCTCACCGGCATTGGTGCGGAGGTTGGGATGCGTGACGAGATTCTCACGATAATTTCTCCGTTGCGCGGTTCGCCGGCGGAGAAGGCGGGACTGTTGCCGGGAGATAAAGTTTTTAAAATAGGCGGCGAAATTGCTTCAGATTTCTCACTCTTCGAGGCGGTGAAGCATATCCGTGGAGAGCCGGGTACAGAAATCATTCTCACGATTTTTCGCGGGGAGGAGACGCATTCGCGGGAGATTAGAATTACTCGCGACTTCATCGAAATTGAATCCGTAATTTCAGAAATGCGCGATGACGGAATCGTGGTCGTGACGGTTGCGACTTTTGCGGACGACACTGCTGAAGAATTCGAAGAAGTTCTCGCGGATCTTGCTATTCAAAATCCGAAGGGAATGATTCTCGATCTTCGTTTCAATGGTGGGGGATTTCTCGATGCAGCGATTGAGATTACTTCTAAACTTCTCGAAAGTGGAGAAGTTGTCCGTATTCACGAGAGAGGCAAAACGGATCAAATTATTCTTGTTTCGGGTGCGCCGCTGCTGCCGCAAATTCCGCTCGTCGTTCTTATCAATGAAGGGAGCGCGAGTTCGAGCGAGATCGTGGCGGGGGCATTGCAAGACTCTGGTCGCGCGACGATTATCGGCGAAAAAAGTTTCGGGAAGGGAACTGTGCAAGAATTGATTTCCAATTTCAGTGATGGAAGTACGCTTCGTATTACCGTTGCGAAGTGGTTTACTCCTTCCGGACGGGATGTAAACGAGGAGGGGATTCAGCCCGATATCGTGGTGAAGATGGAGCTGGAGGATTATTTCTCCGACAACGATCCGCAGCTTGATGCGGCGGCGGAGTTTCTAGAAACCGGAAAAGTTGAAAACGCGGAAGTTGAAGAGAAAGAAGATGAAAGTTAAAATTCACCGGCTTTTTTGAGGAATATGCTCGGGTGGTGGAATTGGTAGACACGCACGCTTGAGGGGCGTGTGGCGAAAGCTGTGCCGGTTCGAC
>JAGLJE010000124.1 GCA_023142645.1 Candidatus Altimarinota bacterium
GAGCAGTAGCCCTGAAATTCCGATGAAGCGAAGGAAGTGGAGGAATGCGAATTTCAGTTCTCCGCCTGAAAGTTCCCCGCTCGCAAAAATTAAACTCAAAAATCCGACCGCCCAAAAAATTAAAAGACTGCCCGAAATTCCATCGAGGATGATTTTTTCTTTTCGCACGAATTTTCGTAGTAGCCAAATCCCAAAAACAACGGGGGCGATTAAATCCAAAATTAAAAAAGAGATTCCCGCGAATTCTATTCTTCCGAACTCCCCGAAAACGGAAGCGAGAATCGCTACCATGATTCCGAGAACAGGAAATTTGAAAACGAACATGGCAAAAAGAATTCCACCGGTCGCCGTGAAAACAAGCGCGGGCGCGAAAACAGCGAGAGTTGCAAGCGCGAGAATCGCGAGGCTCAAAACGAATTTATTTTTTTCGAGGACGAACACCGCTTGATTTTAACCTCTCGAAACGGTAATTTGGAATGGCAATTTTTAATTCTTCGAAATGATTGTTCGCAAATTCGGTGGCAGCTCGATGGGCTCGGCGGAGTCTCTTCGAAGCATTATTAAAATCGTGAAATCCCATCGTGGTAAACAAACAATCGTTGTTTCAGCGATGTCTGGTGTGACTGATACGCTGCTTAAGGCTACGCGCGCGGCACTTGCGGGACGGCGTTTGAAGGTCAAGAAAGTGCTTGCGGATTTGCTTACGCGGCATGTTGATATGGTCGAGGCTGTTGTTCGAAACGAACAAATTCAAATCAAGGCAATCAATTATTTCAAAAAAGTTTTGGATGGGCTCTCTGGATTTTTGAAAGCAATCGAGAAGCTTGGTGAGCTTTCCACGCGATCGCGAAACACGATTATGGCGGTCGGTGAGAGATTGTCTGCGAAAATGCTGGCAGGTATTCTCGCGGATTCTGGTTTGCCGGCGGAGCAGCTTGATCTCGAAAAGGTCGTGCCCTCGAAGTTCGGGAAAGCCAACCATGACTTTTATGTTTTTACTGAAAAGATTTTCGGTCAAAAAGTGAAGAGAATTCTCGCGAAGAAAAAGATTCCGGTAGCGACCGGTTACTTCGGGTGGGTTCCCGGTGGGATGCTTGATTCGATTGGGCGGGGGTATTCCGACTATTGTGCTGCGTTGATTGCTGCCGGAGCAAAAGCCGATGGTCTCGAAATTTGGACGGATGTTTCTGGCATTCTCACCGCCGATCCGCGGAAAATTCCGAAAGCGCGAATCCTCGATCAAATTTCCTCTGAAGCAGCGGCGGAGTTGGCTCATTTTGGCGCGAAAGTAATCCATCCACAATCGATTCATCCCGCGATTCGCGCGAGAGTTCCAGTTTGGATCAAAAATACTTTTCGACCAAAAGACCGCGGTACCGCGATTTTTCACGAAATTAAAAATCCGAAACAAATCATGACTTCGATTACGAGCAAAAAAAGCGTGACGATTGTCAATATCGCGAGTTTTCGAATGTTGATGCAATATGGATTTCTCGCGAAAGTTTTTGATGTGTTCGCAAAATATGAGACTTCAA
>JAGLJE010000125.1 GCA_023142645.1 Candidatus Altimarinota bacterium
AGCTGAAGCAAAAGATTACGGGAATGCTCAAAATCGCGGCTTCATCGCAGAGCTGGTCTGGCGAGCGATTAAATAGCGAAGCCCATGCAAAATCAAAGATTGAATGCGGAATTGGTGTGGAGACATCACTTTTTTTTAATCCACTCAACATATAAGGATCTTTGCATTTTTTGTTAGAATCCCTTCCAATGAGTAAATTCATTATTCGCGGCGGAAAACCCCTTGAAGGTGTGGTGCATGTAAGCGGGAGTAAAAATGCTGCCCTCCCCCTTCTCGCCGCGACGCTATTAACTTCGAAGAGATGCGTACTGCGAAATATTCCGAATGTGGCAGACGTAAGATTAATGCTCGAAATTTTAGAGAAATTGGGCGCACAATATTCTTTCGAAAAAAATGTAGTAAAAATCCAGACAGCGAAAATCAAATCTACGCGTATCCCTCCCGAACTCGCCGAAAAAATGCGCGCTTCGATCCTGCTGCTCGGTCCTCTGCTTGCTCGCACAGGAAAGGCGGAAATCGCATTCCCTGGAGGCTGCGTGATCGGAAAACGATCGATCCACGCACACGCGTACGCACTCGAAAAATTGGGAGCGCGGAACCATTCGACTGAAAATGTTTTAAAATTTGAAGCGAAAAAAATAATTCCGGCAGCTTTTAATTTACCGGAACTTTCAGTGACTGCGACGGAAAATGCAATAATGGCAGCAAGTTTGAATTCGGATGAAACGAAAATTCGAATGGCAGCGTACGAACCGCATGTGCAAGATTTGTGTGAGTTTTTGAAAAAAATGGGGGTAAAAATCACGGGAATAGGAACTCACACGCTGAAAATTTCCGGAAGCAAAAATTTACAGGGAGCTAATCATTCTGCCACCTCCGACTATCTCGAAACAGGAACTTTCGCGATTGCGGCACTCCTAACTCGCGGAAAAATTCGAATCGAAAATGTCGTGCCAAAGCAGCTCGATTCCTTTTTTCAAAAATTGGAAGAAATTGGCGCGCGATTTTTTGTTGGCTCGGATTTTTTGGAAATTCTTCCGACAAAAAAACTCAACCCGACTGAAATCAAGACAGCAGTATTCCCTGGATTCCCCACCGACTTACAAGCTCCGTTCGGAGTATTACTCACGCAAGCTCGTGGAAAATCAAGAATTTTCGAGACACTTTTTGAAGGACGAATGAATTATCTTTTCGAGCTTGAAAAAATGGGTGCGAAAATGGAGATGTTGAATTCGCATCAAGCTGTGATTTTCGGCGGTGAAAAATTACGCGCTGCAAAAGTGGCAAGTTGCGATTTGCGAGCAGGAGCAGCGATGGTTTTGGCAGCACTGAACGCACACTGTGTTTCAGAGGTTTCGAATATCGAATACATCGACCGAGGTTACGAAAATTTCGAAGAAAAGCTGAGGAATCTCGGTGCGGAAATCAAACGGGTGGGATAAATTTTAGGAATGAAAATTTTATGTGCTATTTCGGGAGGAGTGGACTCGGCGGTCGCCGCCCACCTCCTTCAAAAAAGAGGATACGAGGTGGTGGGAATTCACCTCAATTTGTTTGACGGGGAAAATTCGGAAGCGGAGCGCGCGCGGGAAGTCGCAGCAAAGCTGAAGATTCCTTTTTATATTTTGAATTTCCGTGAGGATTTTAAAAAAAAGGTTATCGCGAATTTTCTTAAAAATTACGCGGGAAATCGCACTCCGAATCCGTGTGTTATCTGCAACCGCGAAATTAAATTCGGAAAACTGCTTACCAAAATGCGCGAACTAAAATGTGAAAAGCTCGCGACTGGTCACTTCGCGAGAATTCGAAACGGAAGACTACTACGCGGCATGGACACGGAAAAAGATCAATCGTATTTCCTCTGCCGGCTAACCGCCGCGAAATTTTCAAAAATAATTTTTCCACTCGGCGGTTTAAAAAAAAATGAGGTGAAAAAGATTGCGAAAAAAATCGGTATGGAGAATCGCAGCGAAGCGAAAGAAAGTGCTGGAATCTGTTTTCTTACGGACGGAGGGGTAGACGAATTTCTTTTGAAAAATCTGCCGAAAAAACTTTTCCGAAGAGGAAAGATTCGTGCGCTGGATGGAAAAATTGTCGGCGAACATCGCGGGCTACCGCTTTACACGATCGGACAGCGGCGGGGCGTTGAGCTAGGCGGAATGCACGAACCTTTTTTTGTCGCCAGTTTTAATTCAAAAAAAAATGAGCTACTCGTCGCTCCGAATGTGAAACTTTTTGGAAAGAAACTACGAGTGAAAAACTTGAGCTGGCTAAATTCCCCACCACGAAACAGTGAAAAAATTCTCGCGCAAATCCGCTACCGTTCCCCCGCCGCAAGTGGAATAATTTTTTTTGGAAAAACCGGCGCGCGTTTCGAATTCGATTCACCACAACGCGCAATCATGCCCGGACAAACAGTCGCTTTTTTTCAAGGAAAAACTTGTCTTGGCGGCGGAGAAATTTACTAAAGTTAAATTTCAATTTTTCGCTCTTTCATGGCAAAATTTTGAACACAAAATTTACTCGTGGCTAAAAAGCTTATCCGAAAATTCCGCCGAAAAAAAAAGTTACGAAAGCTGCGGAGAGTAGTCCCTTTTCTCGTAGTTTTCGGGGTTTTGCTGCTAGCTGAATCGATTTATTTCATTGCGCGGAACGAGCTCTCGCACCGCCTGCCTTTCGGAGTGAAGATTGCGAACGCGGAATTCAGTCTCATATCCGCGGAAGACGCGATCGCGGAACTCGAAATTCTATCGAAAAATTTTCTCATACGACCGATTATTTTCGAAACAAACGGAGAAATTGCCGAAATTAATCCTATAGAAATTGATCTCGAATTTGATGTAGAGCGAAAAATCGGGTTGTTGAAATCCGAACTCGTGAATTTCGAAACAATCAAGCTACCGGTAAATTTAAACGAAAAACGATTACGAAAACTGCTCATCGCTAAATTTCCGAATTTAGAATTCAACGCCACTGACGCAAAAGTTTTTTTGAATACGGACGAAGAACTCGAAATCCTCGCAGAAAAATCAGGATGGAAAACCGACTTTGCGAAAATTACAGAAGCGGTGAAAAAACAAGCTGGATTTTTTTCAGACGGAGTAATTGAAATCAAGAGTGAAGAAATTATGCCAAAAGTTTTTTCGAAAGAGCTCGAACCTTTTCGAAAGGAGCTAATGAAAATTATCCGAGAAAAATTAGTACTTAAAAAAACAGCATACGAACGTTTCGAAATTAATCTCGCAGAACGAATTTCTTGGTTTAATTTTCGAGAGAACGGAAAAATCAAAGTTTTCCTCCATCGCGATCCAGTCGAGAAATTCGTGAAAAAGGAACTGAATCCGCTCCTTGCGGAGCTACCCCGCGATGTTTCAATCTTGCGTAATCTCGACGGGAGAATCGAATTCGAGGGGATAGCAAAAAGTGGGAGAA
>JAGLJE010000126.1 GCA_023142645.1 Candidatus Altimarinota bacterium
TGGAAAAGATTCAAAGTCTATCTTGCGGAAAAATATAGAGTAAAAAAAGCTTTTATTTTTATCGGATTTATCGAGGAAAATAAGAGTTTTTATGATTTTCTTACGCGGGTTGGCTACCAGTTAATTTTGAAACCGACTGTTATTTTTGGTGAAAATAAAGTGAAAGGCAATTGCGATGCGGAACTCGTACTTCACACGATGATTGAATTTCTAAATTACAAGCAGGCAGTAATCGTGAGCGGTGATGGAGATTTTGCCTGCTTGGTGGAGTATCTTAAAAGTAAAAATAAACTTGAAAAGCTACTTGTTCCAAACAGTGCGAATTTTTCTTCTCTTTTGAAAAAAGTTCTTCCAAATGAAAAAATAGCGGCACTTCACAAATTAAAAAAGAAAATTGGAAGAACAAAAAAGAGGTAGATCTTCTTACGGACTTACCCGCAAGTTAGCCTACCTCGTGGAGAAACACCCTTATTTTAATCTTCGGCAACCCAGTTGTCAAACGTTTAACCCTGAATTTATGCGCTCCGATTATCTCAAAAAATCCGTCGAAACTGCACCACATCGCGCGTTGCTCCGCCGTTGTGGAGTTGCGAAATCCGATTTGAAAAAACCTTTTATTGGCATCGCGAATTCATTTTCCGAAACCGTGCCCGGTCATGTCCACCTCCAAAAAGTCGGTCGGATTATCAAAAAATCAATTGAAAAAGCGGGAGGGAAAGCTTTCGAATTTAACACGATTGCGATTTGTGACGGCATCGCGATGGGGCACCGCGGAATGCATTTCAGTCTCCCGTCGCGCGAATTGATCGCCGACTCGATTGAATCGATGGCGGAGGCGCACCGGCTTGATGGACTCGTTCTCGTTGGAAATTGCGACAAAGTCGTGCCGGGGATGCTGATGGCTGCGATGCGGTTGAATATTCCGTCAATTTACATTTCCGGCGGACCGATGGCGGCGGGTCGTTGTGGTTCGAAAAGTTGCGATTTAATCTCTGTTTTCGAGGGAGTGGGGGAGTTCGAGCGAAAGAAGATTTCCAAAAAAGAATTGGAAGAATTAGAAAACTGTGCCTGCCCGACAGAGGGAAGCTGCGCGGGAATGTTTACTGCGAATTCGATGAACTGTCTTGCAGAAGCTCTCGGAATCGTCTTTCCGGGTAATGGCACGATTCTTGCCGTCGATCCGCGGCGGGAAAAATTGTACCGTGCCGCCGGCAAAAAAATTCTTGAGCTTGTTCGAAAAGATTTGAAGCCGCGCGACATCATTACCAAAAAATCAATCGATAACGCATTCGCACTCGATATGGCAATGGGCGGTTCAACGAATACCACTCTTCACGCGCTCGCGATTGCGGCAGAGGGGGGGATTGACTACCCGCTCGAAAGAATTAACACGATCGCAAAACGGACACCGTATCTCTGCAAAGTTTCGCCGTCCGATCCATCGGTTCATATCGAAGACGTTGAAAAGGCGGGAGGGGTTTCGGCAATTTTAAATGAACTTTCCAAAAAATCGGGGGTGCTTGATTTATCAGCGAAAACAATTTCCGGCACGCTCGGAAAGCAAATTCGGGGAGCGAAGATTCACAACCCTTCGACGGATTCGACAAGCTCACCGCAGGCAAGTTCAGGACAAGTAAAAATTATTCGAAGAATCGAAGATCCGATTTCAAAAGAGGGCGCTCTCAAGATTCTTTTCGGTAATCTCGCTCCGCGCGGTTCGGTCGTCAAGACGGGCGGGGTTGATCCGGAAATGCTGCAATTCACGGGAATTGCGAAAGTTTTTGATTCGCAAGAAGCTTCACTGAAGGCGATTCTCGCTGGCAAAATTCATACAGGAGATTGTGTTGTCATTCGTTTCGAGGGACCGCGTGGCGGACCGGGGATGGTCGAAATGCTTTCTCCAACGGCGGCAATTGTTGGGATGGGTTTGGGAAATTCAGTCGCGTTGATTACCGACGGTCGTTTTTCTGGTGGGACGCGGGGAGCGTGCATTGGACATATTTCGCCAGAAGCGGCGGTGGGCGGTCCGATTGCTGTGATTCGAAATGGCGACAAAATTGAAATTGACATTCCGGCGGGAAAATTGGAAGTGAAAATTTCAGCGGGCGAATTGAAAAAAAGATTATCCAAAGTCCAAATTCCAAAGTCCAAATTCCAAACTGGCTGGTTGGCGCGGTATCAAAAATTCGCGACGAGCGCGGACGAGGGGGCAGTATTAAAAATAGAGGATTAATAAGCTTTCCTTTTCGATTCCAGTCTCGAAAAAATTTACGGCCTCGAAAGATTTGTTGCCTGAAAAGTTTTCTGATTCGAAATGATTACGAGGGAGTGTGGAGTTGCGAGAGGTTTTTCGCTAAAATCCCCCTGCTTTTGGGGAATTAGTTAGAGTAAACTAAATGTCCAAAGTCCAAATGGTGGCTGTAGCTCAGTTGGTTAGAGCGTCGGATTGTGGTTCCGAAGGTCGTGGGTTCAAGACCCATCAGCCACCCCAAATTTGAAAGTTTGAAGTTGGAAATTAGACAGTGTGAAAAAAGGACATCTAAGACGTGATACAACAGACAGCAATCTATTTAACTTTAACCCCAAATCAATTTGCTTTTTTTCGCTAATTATGTTAACATGAGAGGGAGAGTTTACTAAATTCTCAAATATTTATTCATTAACCTCAAACAAACATGAAAAACACAAACGACATCAAGCGCGTAATCGCTTGCGGGGCAGCCGGTGTGTTCGCATTGGTTTTTGTGGCAACCGCCATAACGAATAATGGCAGTTCTTCAGACCTGCCGATTCCTTCTGCATCCCTATTGGCTCAAGAAGGAATAACAGCAACCAGTCCAGAAGTTGATTGGGCACCCGATGAAAGTTACCAGAGTCTGGAGTCAGAACCTTCTTCCTCATTGAGCGATGAAAATTTTGACGACTACGACAAGCCAGATCCTGACCGAGACTACAGTGGTGACTATCAACACAATGAAAGTGAAATGGAAAATAATTACATGGACTATGACAGCGGCGACAATATGCATGGAACTTCGATTAGCGATGAGCAATGGAGGGAAGAAAACGATACAGGAGAGCTTGAGCATAAAAAAAATGAACTTTTACGCGAAATAAGTAATCGGAACAGAGATGTTGTAAATTTCGAAAGGCAGATACAAAGAACCCCTGATCTACAACCGCTAATTGTCCAAATCAAATTAAAAATAAAAGCAATCGAGAATTGCGCCGAATTAACAACTTCTTCAGATGAGGGAATGTTTGAATGTTGGGATCTTTTTGAAGATCTGAATTCCCTTTTTGAAAAAGCCAGATTTGCAGAAGAATCAACTCATTTACAAAGAGAACTCAAAGATATTGATCGAAATGAGTACGAACTAGCTAAAATAGAGAAAGACGGTGTAGATGCGAGCAGTTTAAAAACGAAGCTCTCTAAAATCAGAAACCTTGTTGAGCAAATGTTGAATACAACTGACAATGAAGCGCGGGAAGATTTGCGTTGGGAGAAGGAAGATCTTTTCGAAGATTTTCGTCGGGAAATGGATGGTGTTCACCGTTTGCGGGAGTTTGCCCAATTCAATGAGCAGTGCGACAAGCATGTGGCGCGAGAAGTGGATCGCGCAAAAAAAGAACTTTCTAGAGAAGGCGCCACTGATCCAAATTTAATTTCAGAGCTTGACGGATTAGTACGAACTTGTAAAAAAATCGTTGCTGAAGCGCAGATCGAGGCAGAAGCTGGCGGTTTCATCAATGGTTGGGAAATTGGTGATAAATTGCGTGAGCAGGTCTGGGAGAGATTGGAAAAACTCACTCGCTCTTTTCACGAAAACCGCAAGTGCCGAGATATTGAACGGGGTATTGATGAACTGGATCGTGGATTAAATATCGAAGTGCTAAAAATTCTCGAGAGTGTGCCAACAGGTGTGAAACCAAAGCTCCAGACTCTGATCGAAAAAGGCAAACGAATTCTTTTTGATGCCAGAGGGGCTCTCGCCGTTGATAATTGCGAGAAGGCCGGTTACATTCTAGAAAATGCAGAGGAGCTGCATTGGCAATTCGAAGACATCTTGCACCAGGTTGGTTTCGAGGAAGAACTGATTGATTACAGTGAGCAGTATGATGAAATGTATGCTGATTTCGATGATATGGAATTTGAGATGGACAAAGAGGAGTTCAAAAGAGTTATGAAGGAAAAGCATTTCGGAGTTGATGAAATGGATCGCATGAAGAAGCTTTCCAAAGATGTATTGGTCGAATACATGGATTATGGTTTTGATGCAGATGACCAAATACTGGAATTTGCCAGCGCTGCTGATCTAGAAAGCACTAAGCTTCAAGCTCTGATTCAAGCAAAAAATGATCTCGTGCGAGAAGTGGACGCTCTCCGAAGCCAAGTCAAAAACCTTAGGCAAGAAATCCAAAACATCACAACCGAACTTGTGGAATACAATTTCGGAATTGGCGCAGCCAAAGATGAAGCCAAAACTTTTGCTAGCCAACTTTCTACGATGAGTGAAACAGAAGCCAAAGAGGAATTCCGCAAAATTAAAGTAAAAGCCATTGCCCAGAAAGTCACAGACGGCATCATTGGCTTCCCTGATGCGGACGACACGACAGACAATTGGTTCGCTGCTTTCGCACTAAAGGCGAAAAATAAAGGATTAATTAATGGTAATGCTGACGGAACTCTCAACCCTGCCGGTCAACTTAATTATTCCGAAGCAGCTATCGCTTTCGGTCGAATCGTAGGTTTAAACGGGCAAAAAAGTAACTCTGCGGCGGCTCGCAATCTCGCCGATTGGGCAGAACAGGGTGTGGCCGCGCTAGAACGAAAAGGCGTAAATCTTGATTTTATGAGTAATGTCAAAGCAGCTGATTCGATCAAGCGTGAAGAAGTTGCCGTACTCTTGAACGAAGTACTCGATTTGCCTGATACCCCAATTTTTGAAATAGGCTTCAGTGACATTAATGAAGCTGATACTAGAGAACAGCAAGCGATTGCCAATGTAAATGCCGCGGGGATCATGACAGGCAAAGGCGGGACAGATGAATTTGGTGTTAATGAAAATCTAAGTCGCGCCGCTCTGACAAAAGTTCTCTCGATTGCTACGGAAAAAATAGAGTAAGCCTAAATCAAATAACCATTATCAGATATCACAGTCTAAAGCTCAAAAAGGTCAGGGTTTCCTCTGATCTTTTTGAGTAATGAACAATATGACGAGATATAAAGCTTCTACTCAAGAAACAGTTTTGAATCTTCTCCCAGCACTGACCCCAAACTTGAAAGGAAAGCTGGCGATTATTTTTGGCATTGAAGCATTTTTTCTCCAACCAAAAAACCGCCCGGTGTATCTTCCGAGCGGTTTAATGTTTGAGATGAAAAGACTACTGATTGTAAAGAATATTCAATCCCGTTATATCGCCTGATTCAAGAGTTCTTTTTTTAGTTTCTCCATTAGTTGCATAACCATACATCGTTTGTTCCGAGCATGGGTCAGTATACAAATCTCCCATACCGACCGCGTGTCCAAGCTCGTGTGTCGCGATGTTTTGGAAATCCATTTTATTTGTACAATCTTCACCTTCACCTTCAACTTCGCAATCTAACGACCAATCAAATTTATTACTATACACCTGATCCCATTCCACGAGAAAATTGGTAGTAGGGTTATACCAAATAATATTCATCGCGATTGTTCCTCTTGGAAGATTGCCAAAACTGACTGAATTTATGTTGTCTAATCTTCTCACCCTTATTCTTTTATAGATTAGTGAGCCTTCTCCCAAAATATCTCCTCCGTGAGACTCCCATTCTGAGATAGCAGATGAAAACACTGCAAGAATTCCATCTTCGCTTAATCCAGCTTTATTTGTCGGATTAATTACATAATCTTCCGCTGACCATTCCCAACTTATCGGATCACCAAAAACAAAGTTATAGCAAGTTTCTTCTTCGGTTTCTGAAACTTTTGGTTCATATCCTTTTGCATAGTGGACAAAAGCATAGCCTTTTGCAGGCTTGCCATTTGTGTCCTTTGATTCTCCTAGATAAAAAACTCCCGGAGAGACTTCTGCTGCATTCGCTAAGATATCCTCCCACCCCATTTCTGATCTATTTTGGCGCAAGTGTCCTTGGGGGTTTTCTTCTTGTCCGATTACATCTCTTGATCTTGTTTTAGGTTGAGGTTGGTCTTCGTTTGCTACGGCGATTCCCATGGTTGCAATCAGCGCTAGCATCAGGGCGAGAGCAGGTAGAGTTTTTTTGAGATTCATAGTGAAGGGGGTTAAGGAGGAGATTTATTGATTTATTAAATTATTTTCAAATAAATACTCCGTTGGATTCCATGCATTAAAACAGTCTCCTGTTTTATCGGCTGTTGGAACCAGCCAAATCTTCGCTCCGCTTACACCTTCATAATCTCCACCAAATCCATAAGGGTAGTCGTTAATCACATAATCCATCTCTCCCACAATGCGGACATCACCATTCGAATCGGCTGTTCCTGTTCCTAATTTGATAGATCCACAACCCGGCCAGTCTTCTTTGTAGCTGAGAAGCAAATATTCTTCTCCTGCTACCAATCCTTGACCATCAAACATGAAGTATTCATCATATTGAAGTGTTCCGCCTGCATCTCCAACAATACTCCAGTTAGTTGAATCTTTCTCAACTAAATCAAG
>JAGLJE010000127.1 GCA_023142645.1 Candidatus Altimarinota bacterium
GTAGGAAGAAACAGAGCTAGGGGTCGGTCTCTAGCAAGCAAATTTTTTGATTCAAAAAGTTTTACTTGCTAGAAAAGAACCCCTGCTCTATTAAATCATCTTGTTTAAAAAACTCCTGCTTCGCGCCCCCTTAACAGGGGGCTTCGAAATTGGCTTCTACCTTCTACTTACTACTTGCCACTTTCTACCTTATCACCGTCCCCGGATTTTCTCCTTTTAAAACAATCTTCGAAAGTACATCTCTCGCATTTCCATCTGCGATGAAAGTTTCGCACTCTGAAATCTTTGCCGCTTCAAGCTTCGTTTCCATCCCTCCGTGACCATTTTCTCCTGCGCTCCCTGCTGCCTCGAAATATTTTTTTAAATGACGCTTGTCGGCGCTCTTCACGAGCTTTGCTTCCGGATTTTCATGCGGCTCTTCTTCAAACAAACCTTCCACATCTGTCAGTAAAATCAGCGCATCCGCGCCGACGAGATTCGCCACCTTCGCTGCCAGTCGGTCGTTCGCCATGTATTTCAATTCATCCGTCGCCGTCACATCATTCTCATTCACGATTGGCAAAACTTTTTTCGAAATCAAAAGTTTCAGTGTGTTGTGAGTGTTTTGCAATGTGTCGAGATTCTCGAAATCATGCGGTGTCAGTAAAATCTGTGCGATCGTGATTCCATTTTCCAGCGTGAAAGTTTTGTAATATTTTTGCATCAAATTACTCTGCCCCACCGCCGCGAGAGCTTGCTTCTCGTGGATAGTTTCCGAATCCACTCGCTCAAGTTTCAATTCCCCTCGTCCCGCCGCCACCGCTCCACTCGTGATGAGCACCACTTCTTTTTTGTTCACGAAAAGCTTTTTCAGCTCACGTGCGACTTTTCCGATGAAATCGGTATTGAGGCTGCCGTCCTCGCGGGTAAGGAGATTCGTGCCGATTTTGATGACAACTCTTTGCATCAGGATACAGAATAATAGAATAAAGAATACAGAATAAAGTTTTTTGCTAAAATCTTCGAGAAGCATTTTACTACTTTTTAATTCTTAGTTTTTTTCTAATGAGTAAAATTCAAAAAATCCATGCTCGCGAAATTCTCGACTCGCGAGGGAATCCGACTGTCGAGGTTGAAATCACTCTCGAAGGCGGGGAGTGTTCGCGGGCGGCGGTTCCGTCCGGCGCGTCTACCGGGATTCACGAAGCAGTGGAGTTGCGGGATTCTACGGAAAGATTTAACGGAAAGGGGGTACTGCAGGCAGTAGAAAATGTTAATTCCGTTCTCGCGAGAGAACTGCGAGGATTCGATTCTCTTGATCAAAAAAATTTAGACTCGAAAATGATTGAGCTTGATGGTTCGCCGAATAAAAAAAATCTCGGCGCGAACGCGATTCTTGGGGTCTCGCTCGCGAATGCAAAAGCGGCGGCGCTTCACAAAAAAATTCCGCTTTTCGAGCATTTCGATTTTCTCGCGGAGGTTGAAGAAGCCGCGGAAATTTCGAAAATTAAAAAAGAAGGTAAATGGTTGTTGCCGACGCCGATGATGAATATTCTCAATGGTGGACAACACGCGGACAACGGTATCGACATTCAAGAATTTATGATCGTGCCGACTGATTTCCCGAATTTCCGCGAGGCACTGCGGGCGGGGGCAGAGATTTTTCACGCGTTGAAAAAGATTCTCAAAAAATTAAAAATGTCGACGAATGTTGGCGATGAGGGGGGTTTCGCTCCAAATTTCCAAAAGACGGAGGAAGCGCTTGACGCGATTGTCGAGGCGATTGAGGCGGCGGGGTATTCTAAAAAAGTTCAAATTACGATTGATGCGGCGGCTTCCGAATTTTTCGAAAATGGGATTTACCAAATTGAGAATTCGGAAAAAGATTCGAATGCGATGATTGATTTTTACGAAGGTTTAATCCAAAAGTATCCGATTGTTTCGATTGAAGACG
>JAGLJE010000128.1 GCA_023142645.1 Candidatus Altimarinota bacterium
CGAATCGCGGAATCGTTTCGCGTGGACCATATCGTTTCGTTCGTCATCCCGCTTATCTTGCCAAAAATCTTGCATGGTGGTTTGAATTTCTCCCATTTCTTAATCCTGCTTTGTTCCTCTCTCTTCTTGCATGGAATGCGATTTATATTCTGCGCGCATTCACTGAAGAAAGGCATCTTCGTGCTGATCCAGACTATCGTAAGTATCAGAAAAAAGTTCGATGGAAATTTATTCCGCGGGTGATTTAAATTTCTCCGTTTCTGATAGCCTCCACGAATTTATCTTCTTCGTCAAACATTGCGGCTAATTTGGAGAGTCCGACGAGCTCCAAAATCTCGCGAATTTCGGTATTCGCATTTACGAAGGCCATTCGTTTCTTGGTGGTGGCGAGTTTGCGGTAAATATTTTCAAAATAACCCACAGCGTGGCTATTCACGAGATCGAGTGCGCCGAGATCGAAGACGAGATACGCATGGTGGTCTTCTAACAGTGGTTCGATTGTTGCGGAAAATTCCGCGAGACTATGTTCATCAAGACAACCGGTAAGTGGTACGAAAGTATATGGTTTCCCATGCGCGATTTTTGTTTCGTGATTAGTCTGGGTTTGCATGGAAAGTTCAGGAGATAGAGAATGGGAATCTTAGAAAGACAAAAGTTGTGGTATTTTTATTAGATAGCTGTGCAGGGTAAGTTACATTTTTTGGAGTGTCTCTTTGCAAGTAAAGTGGTTAGTTATCGTTGTCGGCAGAGTTTTCATTTTCTATTTCTGATTTTCGCGAAATATCACACACACCCTCACTTCCCACACTCAAAATTTCACTTTTGCCATCACTATAAATTGTGGTATTTGTCCAAGTCATCCACACCCGTTCTCCATTTTTTTTGATGTTTTCGTTTTCGCTATTTCTGAATTTTTCAGGATCTTTTTGAATATCGCGAAGCATTTGGTTCAGGTCGCGTTTTGTTATCGACTCAATGCCGGGTACGAGTAAAAACATACTTTTGCCAATAATTTCGTCTTGCGTGAAGCCAAAAAATTCCGCGCCAAACGGATTCATGTAGGTTATCATTCCATCTAAATCCCATTTTACAACGATGTTCTTTGAGTTCTCTACGATTTTTTTGTAAAAATCATCAGAAATGGAATCTTGATGCTCTTTGTCGTCAGTCTGAATTTCCTCAGGGCTAACTCCATGTTTTTCTATTTCATGAGTTTCTGCCGAATTGTGTGAACCCAAGACATCGGCTCTCATTTCCTTGATTAAATGGGATCCTTTAACAAAAACAATTTGTGTCGCGACAAGAACAGTCAAAGCAATACCGGTGATTTTGATAACGTCACCCTCTAGAAACTCCAACGAAAACTTTTTTTTCGTGGGTTTCTTTTTAGTTGCTGGTAATTTTTTTGGCATATTGTTTTGTTTTAATGATTTACCTTTCTCATTCTAACAGAAAAAAATTAAAAAGTCAAGCAGCTTCCCAAAAAAAGTGAAATGGCATTTTTCCTAAAAAACAGGGACAAAAGGAATATTTAAAATAATGTTAAAATCACGAAGATATTTAATCAATGCTTTTCTTAATCTTTGGAATAAAATTCCAACATCTAAACTTCGGGGTGTGGCGCAGTTGGTAGCGCGCGTGGTTTGGGACCACGAGGCCGGAGGTTCGAGCCCTCTCACCCCGACCAAATTGGAAAGTTGAAAGTTGAAAATTGAAAGTAGAAGGTGGAAAAAGTTTTACATGAAATTTTTCCCAAAGCTTTGCGCGTTTTTATTCACTTTTTGTTTTTTCATGGGGAGTGTTTTTGCGAATGAGTTTGCAGTTGGAGAGGTTCTCCAAGTTCACGAAGACGATTTAGAAGTGGAACTTTTGGGTAAAAAAATTAAAGTCGAGAACAACGAAAACTTTCTTACGACTCTTGCGCAAGAGACAAGCGAAGGTGAAAAAATGGTGATGGGAAAATTCGAGATGGGCAGAGGAAAAGTTTGGCAAATTTACGATAAATATCGAAGTCCGCATTTGCTTGCTTTGGTGCTTTTATTTTTTATTCTCATTTTTTTAATCGGAGGAAAGAGGGGACTGAGCTCTCTTCTAGGTTTGGCGATTTCGATTTCGATTATTCTGTTTGGGATTATTCCCTTCATCGCGAGTGGGCTGAATCCACTTTTAGTCGCGCTCGTTGGTGGGTTTGCGATCGCAGGGGTTACGATTTTCATCGCGCATGGGTTTTCACGGAATTCTTTTCTAGCGTTTCTCGCTACGATTTTTACTTTGCTTGTCGCCGCGCTTTTTGCTTGTTTCGCGATTAGTTTCACCAAAATTTTTGGAACGGGAAGTGAGGAAAGCTTTTATTTTTTGAGCGGAGAATTCGCCTTTATCGATTTGCGTGGATTATTATTCACGGGAATCTTATTGGGAACTTTGGGGGTTTTGGACGATATTACGGTTGCGCAAATCGCCTCGATCTCCGAAATTCAAAAAGCGAATCCTAAACTTTCTCCCCGCGAATTATTTGTAAGCGCGATGAAAATTGGTAGGGAACACATCGCCAGCATGATAAACACTCTTGCGCTCGCGTATGTGGGAGTTTCGCTTCCACTAATTTTGCTGCTTTTCCTCGATTCTTCAAAACCGCTTTGGGTGATTCTTAATTCCGAATTCGTTGCGGAAGAAATCGTTAGAGTAGTAGTGGGTTCAAGCGCGCTCATTTTGGCAGCTCCGATAGCGAGTTTTTTGGGAGCTTATTTTTTGCGGAAGCGAGCTAATTCTTAATTTATCTCTCCCCACAGTTCCACCTCTCGCGGCTGCGTGATTTTCACATTCACGATTTTTCCTACTAAGTTTTCGTTGCCCTCGAATTTTACGAGGAAAAATTCCGAGCTTCTTCCTTCTAGAATACATCTTTTATCTTTTTCTAAATCCCTTTTTTCAAGAGAATGACAATTAGCCTTTTCCACCAAAACTTCCAAGGTTTTGTTTTTCAATTTCGCATTTTTTTTAGCGGCTGTTGCAAGCATCAGTTTATTCAACCGATGCCATCGTTTAGTTTTTAATTTCGAATCGACATCATCCGGCAGCTTGGCGGCAGTGGTGTTCGGTCGTGACGAATACTTTGAAAAAAAAGCAAAATCAAAATCAGCCGTGCGATAAAAATTTAAAAGATTCTTGAAATTCTTCTCGCTCTCTCCCGGAAAACCAACAATCAGATCGGTCGTGATTGAGGCTTCGGGAAGCTTCTTTCGAAATTTTTCCAACAGCTTTAAATAATCGGCAGTGGTGTAGCCACGATTCATTTTCTGCAAAATTTCATCGTCGCCGTGTTGCGCGGGGAGGTGTAGGTGTCGCTCAATGTTTGTGTGTTCCGCCATCATATCGATCACACTTTCGTCAAAATCTTTCGGATGCGAGGAAACAAAGCGCAATCGTTTCAGATTTGGAATTCTCGTAACTTTTGCGAGTAGCTTCGCGAATGCCCCGCGAGTTTTTTGATATGAATTTACATTCTGTCCGAGCAGTGTGATTTCAATCGCACCATTCTCCACCGCCTCTTTGCATTCTGCGAGGATTTCTTTCTCACTTCGTGAAATCTCTCTTCCTCTCGTATATGGGACGATGCAGTAGCTGCAAAAATTGTTGCAGCCGGTCATGATTGGTACAAAAACCTGCGTGGGATTTTGTCGCATCGGCTTAATCGAAAAAAAATCACGAGTTTGAAAAATTGTCGGAATTGAAAAGTCGAGAAGTTTCGGTAGTTCTGTGGAGTCTTCAATTCGCCACACAAAATCAAGAACACCACTTTTTCGGAGTAGTGCATCTTTTTTTACACTAGCTTGGCTCGAAGTTTCTCGCACCATACAGCCGGTCAAACCTACTTTCCGTCCGCTTTTTTTTGCTTTCCATTTTTTTAAATTATGCAGTAACCCGAAAGCTTTGTCTTCCGCTTTTTTGCGTACGCTGCAAGTCAATAAAAAAACCGCATCTGCTTTGTCCAAGTTTTCTACATGCTGCCAGCCCATCGATTTCAACACACTTACAACCCGTTCCGCATCTGCGTAATTCATCTGGCAACCGAAAATTTTTACGCAATATTTTTTCATCATCTTCCATTTTTTCGCGCGATAAATTTATTCTTCAACTCGATAACTTCATCGATGTAACGCTCCGGCTTCTCGATGTGATCCATTAGAAAAAGGATTTTCGAACCAGCGGTTTGCACTTCGAAATTTCCGAATTTAAACAGACCACCGAGAAAACCTGCTACTTTTCCGCGCACATCCTGTACTTGATCGAGGTCCGCGCTTGCGACCGTAATGGAAAGAAAAGCAGATTGTGTAGTGTTAATTACCCTCTCGTTCGTGACCACGAAAGTGTCAAGTTCTTCATCCAGCCAAGAATTGAACACCCACCACCACACGCCGAGGAGATAAAAAATCAACATTTCTATTAGCAGAAAAAAGGTAATTGAATTCTGCGGAAATTTTTGTACAAAAAAATAAAATAGTACGAGTAATGCCACGAGATTTACAGCGAGCTTTACTACAATTTGAATGTAGGCAGTCCATTGTTTGCGGATAAAAAAAATCACATGTTCGTCTGCGCGAAGACCAGGGAAAGAATACATATAGGGATTTTACAGAGTTGGTGTAAATTTGGAAGGTATTCAAAGAATTGAAATTGATGTGATTTTGAATCCCCAAATTTTCAAATTTCAAGCTCCAATTTCCAAATAAATTCCAAACTTTAAAACTTCAAAAAGTTTGAATGAAATTCAAACATTAAGATTTATTTGAAAATTAGGCTTAATGGAACTTTTGGGGTGTTTTTTTATCTCAAAAGTTCATC
>JAGLJE010000129.1 GCA_023142645.1 Candidatus Altimarinota bacterium
CGAAAATCTAAAACTTCAAGTTCTGACGAGTTCGCTCCGCTGCCTCCTTCACCTCCGTTATCGTTGGAACGAGCGCGAAACGGACGAAACTCTCGCCCGGATTTTCTCCATTTTCCGTCACATTCGAAATCCAACTGCCGGGAGTCGCAACAATCGCAATTTTAGGAGTGAGTAATTTTTTTGCGAAATCTTCCGATGACATTCCGTTTGGTACGCGCTGCCAAATATAAAAAGCCGCGGCGGGTTCGCATTTTTCTAGACCGATTGATTCGAGAGCGGCAGTTAAAATATCGCGTTTTTCACGATATTCCTCGATTGATTTTTTCACATGCTGTTCATCTGTGAGTGCCGCAATTGCGGCATCTTGTAAAAAATTCGGCGTGCCGCTGTCGATATTCGTTTTCACTTTTTTGAAAGCATCAATAATTTCTGCATCGCCCACCACGAAACCGATACGGTAGCCGGTCATCCGACTTCTTTTTGAAAATGAATGAAATTCCACCACTCCTTTGCGTGTGAATTCGAGAATGCTTTTCGGTTTCTCGCTGAAATAAATTTCCGAATACGCGAGATCACTTGCGAGGATAATCTCATTCCGCCGACAAAATTCCACTGCCGTTTTAAAAAATTCATCCGTCGCGATTGCTCCCGTTGGTGAGTTCGGATAGTTCAGCCATAAAATTTTTGCTCGCTTTGCCACTTCTGCTGGAATTTTTGCAAAATCGATTAAAAAGTCATTCTCTTTTAAAAGCGGTAAAAAATATGGTTTTCCTCCCGCGAATTCGCAGCCGCGCGCGTACGGTGGGTAGCCGGGCGTCGGAATTAAGACGATATCGTTTGTATCCACGAATGCGAGTGGGAAGTGAAAAATCGCCTCTTTCGCGCCGATCGAAGAAGTGATTTCTTTTTCAGAATCAAGTTTCACTCCGAATCTTTTCTCGAACCATTCCGCGACCGCTTCTCGAAAATCTGCGCTGCCGATGTAGCTCGGATAGCCGCTCGCGGCGTATCGATCAATTGATTTTTGTGCTGCCTCGCGGATGAAATCCGGCGTTGGATCGGCGGGATCGCCGACACCGAAGTCAATTGGTTTCACTCCCGTTTTTTTTAGATCCGCGACAATTTTTTCGAGTTTTGCGAATGGATAATTCGGTAACTCTGAGATTCGTTTTGAAAGCTGCATAGAGGAAGGATAAAGGATTAAGGATTAAGAATAAAGAGATCAGGAGAAAAATAATTTGAGAGAATATTTGGAGGAGTATAAGTATTTCATTGAATCCAATGAGACACGATTTTTTTGTAGAGACGCATTGCAATGCGTCTCTACAAAAAAATCACCATAATTATGGTGACAGAAACCGATCCTGACTGGATGATAGGGACACTGGAGCTTTGTTAATCAACTTCCGATTCTTGTTAGAAATCATTTTGTAAATTCACCCCGGCTCACTCACTCTCCCCAAAAATAAAATACTCCCCGTTTCCTTTTCCTGAATCAAAAATACGAACGGATGATCTGCGCGAAAAATAGGGATTGATTTTGACTCTATGGAAATGGATTTAAACGTCATTATCACCGCGGTCGCAGCAGCAGCCTCCGTGCCCTCTTCGTTTACTTCTACGAAAGCTTGGTGAACCACCGCGCTGATAAATAGATCTCGTTCTTCCGTCATTCCTGAAAAATCCGCTGCCATGGAAAATGCCGTTGGCATTCCCATTTTTTTCAAATCCTCCGCCATCAAATATTTCGTTTCGAATTTGAACTTCGGAATAAAAACTTTTACCCGTTCTTCTCGCAAATCTCTTTTCCATTTTTCTAAATTTTCGAGCGTTAAGTTATTTTCTAAATATTCCAGATCATCATTTTTTGGCAGTAGAATTAGCATTGATAGCTTCTCTCCGGAATATGGCAATTCAAGAATTTGCAGATCTTCGTTTTCGGTAAAATTAAATTTGGCTTCCTCGTCTGTTCGCCGCATCATCGGAACTTTTTTTGTTTCGTTGGAAGATATTCGGAAATTTTCATCGCGCGTTTCGTCTTCGTTGAATTGCTTGAGCCAGTCGCCTTTGAAATAAATTGCGTTCGTGAGCACCAATCTCGTGAGTGGTGTAATTAATCCACGCGGAATCAAATCTTTGATTTTGTCATTCGTTTGATCTTCGACCCAGTCGTTAATCGTGATGCGCGAACTTTCCGTTTCATTTACGAAATCCAAATTTGTCACGCCACCGCTGTAATATTTTTCCACCGAATTTAAATATTCATCCAGAAATTTGTAATTCTCTTGCGCCCACAACGCATTTGCAGTCGAAAGCTTGTAGTTCTCATTTTCTGCGTTAATTTTCTCGAGTAATCCGGAGTAGCCGAGTTTTCTTGCATTCTCATCTTTCGGGAAATGAAAAACCGTTCGCATTTCGTCCGCTGTTTGTCCGCGCGCGCCTTCAAAAGTTATCGCGAGAGCTGTTGAAATGCTGTATGGTGAAAAGAAAATGTTGCCTTCTTTTAATTTATATTCTGAATAAAGATCGAAAGCGAATTGGTTGCTGGTGTCGACGACTGCCACAATCTGGTTCTCGCTGGCGGAAATCTCGGGAAAAATTTCAGGAGGCGAAACCGGTTCGCTTGGAATTTCCGGTTCGATAATCTTAAAAGGTAAAATCGGATCGCTCGGAATTTCGGGCTTGACGAAATCTCTGTACCAAAAAACTCCCGAAACCACGGCGACGAGGAGTGCGATTATTCCGATTGTGATTTTGAGTTTTGGGGTCATTTTGAAAGGGAAGTTAATGGGTGATTATTTAAAATAAACTTTTAATTCCGAATCAAAATAAAATTCAAGGGTGCTATTTTCGACGAGTTGTTTTTTTCGTTTGCGAGGTCTTTTTCCCGCCTTTCTTTATCGCTATCGGCGTAATTTTTCGCGCGATCCCCGTTTTCACGAAGGCAAGCTTTTTAACCGCTCTTCGTGCCCCTGCAGTTTTTCGCAAAACCCCCGCCTTCGTGAGGGCAAGCTCTTTCTTCGTGACAGTTACTCTTTTCCGCGCTTTTTTCTTGATTCCGTTGGCTTGTCTTTCTACTTCTTTCAAAACTTCCTCTGTCTTTTTTCGCGCGAATTTCACTGCGCAGCCACCCTCCGTTTCTGCTTTCTTTTTTAGCTCCGCGAGAATTTCTTTTCCGCCTTTCATGAGCTCCCGCATTGCTTCACTTTCCTGTACTTCGTTGATCGCAGTTTTTCCGATTTTTAAATATTCTTGAAAAAGTGCTTCAAATTTTTTTTGTGGGCTGCGGGCAGATTTCAGTTTCCCCCGCAAATTTTTCCCGCTTTCTCGCGCGAACAAAAGCCCTGCTACACTACCAATGATTGAGCCAACAATGAAGGTAGTTTTTTTGGAGAAGAGTTTCATTTTTGAAATATTAAATTTGAATGTAACGAGTACAATTTTAGCTCACATTTTTCACCGCTTCAAATAATTCCGCGAGCTTCTCCAGATCTTTTTTTCGTGGATCATTCTCTGTTTCCACTCCGCTACAAACATCTACCACATTGGGTTTCAGTTGTTTCACGGCTTTTGCCGCATTTTTCGAGTTCATTCCTCCTGCGAGGATGAAAAAAGGAATCTCGTCGCGGATGCGGTGAATCAATTCCCAATTGAAAGTTTGACCGGTTCCGCCGAACTGTCCCCGTTTGAAAGCATCCAAAACGATTCCATCGAGATTCAAAAACTGCTGTAAATCATCAAGAGAATTTTCATCTCGCACCCGAAAAGCCCGCCATGTTGGTAGTTCAAACTGTGCACAAAATTTCGGCGACTCGTTGCCGTGAAATTGCAAAATATCGAGTTCACAAATTTCCGCGAGTAATCGAATTTTCTCCGCGACTTCATCTACGAAAACACCCACGAGCTTTATACGTGGAAATTTATTTTTGATATCAAGCGCGAGATTGGCAGCCGCGTCCGGTGTGAGTCCTCGCAGAGAATCAGGAAAAAAATTCAAACCGAGATAGCTCGCTCCGTTTTTCACGGCAGCTTTCGCATCTGTAAGGTTAGTGATTCCGCAAATTTTAATTTCAGGCTTCATTTTTCAGTGAGGTGAGTTCGAGAAGTTTAGCTTCGATGTTTTTTGAATTCAAAATCGCGGTTCCCACGAGTGCCGCGTCTGCTTTTCCGCTCAGTTTTTTCAAATCTTCCCGCGATTCAATTCCGCTCTCCGCCACGATAATTTTTTTCTCAGGAATTTTCGGGAGTAGGCTAGAAAATTTTTTTGAATCAATTTCAAGCGTATCAAGATTACGGCTGTTGATTCCGATAATTTCTGCAGAGGTCTCCAAAACTTTTTTCAAATCTTCGTTCGAGTGAATCTCCACTAGGCAATCCACCCCCAATTTTTTAGCTTCAGAAAGTAATTTTTCGATTTCTTCAATTTTTAAAATTCGTGCGATTAGCAACACTGCATCTGCTCCAAACTGCCTTGCTT
>JAGLJE010000013.1 GCA_023142645.1 Candidatus Altimarinota bacterium
GGAGAATCTTTTTTATTTTGAGTGAGCTGAGGTGTTTTCAAATTTCCATTCAAAATTTTATCCACTTCACTCGAAACTTCTTGCATTGCTACTTGAATTGCCTCTGGCATTTTTTCCAATAAGCTGATCGAAGCTACTGAGTCGTTTTTCAAGCGCATTAAAATTACTCCTTGGGTCGCTCGTCCGCGCGTGGGTATCGATTTCACATCCATCCGAATTGTCTGTCCGCGCTTCGAAATTAACAACAAGTCCGCATCAAGATCGGGCTGCAAAACTTTCGCGCCGATGACTTTTCCGGTTTTCGGAGTGACATTTACCGTTTTCACCCCGCCGGCTCCACGGTGAGTCATTCGATAATCTGAAATCAAGGTAGCTTTCCCCAGACCTTTTTCACAAATAGTGAGCAGCTTTTCTCTCTTCGGATCTTTCACCACATCCATTTCCACCACGCGATCATTCGCTCCTAGCTTGATTCCGCGTACGCCCGCCGCGCTCCGTCCCATTGATCGGACATCTTTTTCATTGAAGCGGCAGCATTTTCCGTCATAAGAAATAATCACAATTTCGCCTTCTCCACTTGATCCTTTCACCCAATTTAACTCATCGTCCGTATTTAATTTAATCGCGATGAGACCGCTCTTCCGCACATTATCGAAATCCTCGATTGCTGTGCGTTTCACTGTTCCCATTTTCGTGCAGAAAAATAGGAACTTCTTCATTTCCTCCGCCGCCTCGCGCACCACTCGCATCGCGGTGATGTATTCTCCATTTTGCGTTTGAATGAGATTCGCGATTGCAGTTCCCTTCGCTTGCCGTGTAGCCTGCGGCACCTCATAAACCGGCAGTCGAAATACTCTTCCCGTGTTCGTGAAGAACATCAAGTCGTCGTGATTCTTCGCATGGCGGATGATCTTCACATCATCCTCCTCTTTCGTCGTTAGTCCAATCACACCCTTTCCGCCTCGCCGCTGTGCGCGGAAGGAGTTTGGCGCGACTCGTTTCACATAATTTTCCGTTGTCAACATCACGATCATCTCCTCATTCGGAATCGTGTCTTTTGCGCTGAATTCCCCGATTCCACGAGCCAAAACTTTCGTTCGCCGCTCGTCTGCATATTTTTCTTTGATCTCTGCCAGTTCGGTTTTGATCACCCCCATCAGTCTTGTTTTGCTTGCGAGCAAACTTTCTAAGTATTTGATGAGTTTGTATTTCTCTCTCAACTCGTTTTCGATCTTTTGCCGCTCCAATCCCGCGAGTGCTTGCAGACGCATTTCCAAAATCGCTTTCGCTTGCACATCTGAAAGTTTGAATTTTTTCACCAAAGCTGCGTGAGCTTCTTCTTTCGTTTTTGATTTTCGAATCGTAGTAATGACGGCATCGATGTGGTCAAGCGCGAGTTTCAGCCCTTCTAGAATGTGCGCGCGGTTTTTCGCCACCTTCAGTTCAAATTCCGTTCGTCGCGTGACAACTTCAATTCGATGTTCAATGAAGTGCTCTAAAATTTGTTTCAAATTCAAAAGATGCGGCTGCAAACCACGCTCCGTGAGCGCGATCATATTTACATTGAAATTACCTTGTAGCTCGGTGAGCTTGTAAAGTTGGTTCAAAATCTTGTTCGGGTAGCTGTCCTTTTTCAGATCCACCACTACGCGGATTCCTTCTCGCGTGGATTCATCGCGAATGTCGGTGATGCCGACGAGCTTTTTATTTTTCACGAGATCCGCGATTTTAATGACGAGATTGGCTTTGTTAACTTGATACGGAATTTCTGTAATAATGATCATCGGTTTACCTGCGCGTCCCTCCTCGATTCGTGCGACACCACGGCAGGGAATCGAGCCTTTCCCTGTTGAGTAAGCTTCGAGAACGGCTTTTTTATTGTAAATAATTCCTCCGGTCGGGAAGTCTGGACCTTTCACGAATTCCATTAAATCAACGACTTCACAATCTGGATTGTCAATAATATGCACCACGCTGTCGATCAATTCGCCCAAATTATGAGGTGGAATATTGGTTGCCAT
>JAGLJE010000130.1 GCA_023142645.1 Candidatus Altimarinota bacterium
TTCAAATTTAAACCCTTCAAAATGAAGATTGTAGACGGAAATTTTCCTTTTACGGGCGGAGTTAAAGAGGTTCATGGAAAAGCTTTTGAAAAAGGTTTGAAGGATAACCATAGAAAGCTGATTAAGAAAGCTACCTCTGCTCCAACCAATTCAACGGCGATTTGTAAAACCATCGATGATGCAGTCGCTTTTCAAACTTCACATGAACCTGAAGAACCATCAGATATCACTCACATTCTAGAGCCGTGGAAAAAACCAAAGATTTACTTCGATTAATCAAACGCTCCCCACCACTCTCTCAACTCTTCGACAGTCAACTGTCCAGTAGCAGTCGCGTTCTTTTTTTCGATCGGCGCGAACATCCCGAGACCGCCGATCAGCGGAGTAATCACGCGAGTCGGTTCACCGCACTCCCCCATCGCCATCGTGAGAAAACTTTTTCCGGCTTTCGCGAGCTCCCATGAAATTTGAAAAATCGGCGTGCAGTCATTCCAACATTTCGCTAAACCGACAAGCTTTACCGTGTCCGCATTCAACCGAAAAGCTTTTCCCACAAGACGGCGCAACTTTTCAATTTTTGGAATTTTTTTGAAATCGTGGAACGAAAGAATTAGCTTTGTTTTTTTGCAACTTTTTTTCAAATCGCGCAGCAGCGCAACCGGTAGATTCAAATCCGCATCGACGAAATCCGCACCTGCTCTCGCGGCAATTTTGAGAAACTCCACCCGCTTTTTATCTCCGAATCGCGAGCAGCCTCCTTCTTTTTTATTTTTCAAATTCAAAATTAACGGCTTCTTAATCATCTTCACGATTTTTTTAATTTTCGGTTCGTCGAGTTGCTTCACTCCATCCAGCCAAACTTCGATCAAATCGGCTTTTTCTTCCGCATCAAGCAGGTCTCTTTCCAATTCAGCGATGGAATTCGGACGAAATGGAATGATAATTTTCGGATTCAGCATTTTCGGAGAAGGGTAAGCAACGGTAGTTCGCAATTTAATTTCACCCAAACTTTTTCTTTTTGACCACCATGTGCATGAAAGATTTCGAAAAATTTCTCGTCGCGAATTTCTTCCACTTTCAATTTTTTCATTCCGCCTCGCGGAATTACGGACGTGATTTTATCACCTTTTTCAAAGCGATTTTTGACTTCAAGAAGATAAAAATTATCTTTTTTCTTTTCAATCAATCCGAGAAAATTCTGTGGATTCTCTCCTACCGAACGATCGTAATTTTGTAAGTTTTTCAAACTACCATCGAAGAAACCGAGCGTGAAACCACGGTTTCCGGTAGAAGAAATTTCTTTCCGTAAATTTTTATCGAACTTTTTTCCCGCTGCGAAATCGTCGAGTGCTTTTCGATACACGTGGACAATCGTCGCGAGATAGCCGACAGTTTTATTTCTCCCCTCAATTTTGAAACTCAAAATTCCAGCACGCACGAGCTGCGGAATTTTTTCAATCAAGCATAAATCACGCGAATTCAAAATGTAACTTCCTTTCAAATCTTCTTCAATCGGAAAATATTCTCCCGACCGCTGCTCCTCTTCAAGAGAATATTTCCACCGGCACGGCTGTGAGCACTTCCCACGATTCGCGTCACGAGAATTTAAATACATCGAAAGCAAACACCTCCCTGAGTAACTCACGCAAATCGCGCCGTGAACGAAAGTTTCGAATTCCATCTGTGAATTCCCCGCAACGATTTTTCGAATTTCTTGAATCGAAAGTTCGCGTGCAAGAATAATTCTTTTTACTCCCAATTTTTGCCAGACTTTCACCGCCGCGGAATTCACAGTATTCGCCTGTACCGAAAGGTGGAGCGGAACTTTCGGAAAATATTTTTTAAGTATCTTCATCACTCCAAGATCGGAAAAAATAAACGCATCGGGAGGAGTATTCCGAATTTTCGCGAGAAAGTTTTCGAGCTTTTTGAATTCTGAATCGCGCGGAAAAGTGTTGACTGTAAGATGAATTTTCTTTTTTAAATTTCGAGTAAACAGAATCGCCTTTTTAATTTCCGGAATCGAGAAATCATTCTCTCGTGCGCGAAGAGAAAAAAGCGGAATCCCACAATAAACCGCGTCCGCACCAAAAGTAAGCGCAACTTTCAGCTTTTCGAAATCTCCGGCAGGAGCGAGAAGTTCGGGAAGTTCCACGCGGAAGATTTTAACGGAAACTTTCCGCTAAAATTCAAAAATGTTCAGTTGGCAAAAAACCCCGCGACCCATTCTCGCGCTTGCGCCGATGGCAGGCTACACCGATTCCGCGTTTCGGCAGCTCGTGAAATCGCTCGCACCACAAACGATTGTTTTTTCGGAATTCGTGAGCTCGGACGCGCTGCATTTCAAATCGAAGAAAACATGGCAGATGCTCGCATTCTCGAGCAAAGAACAGCCTTTTATTACGCAGATTTTCGGGAAAAAACCTCTTCACTTTGCAGAAGCAGCAAAAGTTGTCGAAAGTCTTGGAGCGGCTGGAGTTGATTTAAATATGGGTTGCCCTGCTCGAAAAGTAGTGAATAGTGATCACGGCTCAGCTCTTTTGAAAAATCCGAAACTCGCCGCGGAAATTATCGAGGCGACTGTGAAAGCCGTGAAAATTCCGGTGAGCGTGAAGATGCGACTCGGAGTAAACGATTCAAAAAATCTTTTGGATTTTACAAAAATGGTTGAAGCAAGCGGCGCAAAACTTCTAACGATACACGGTCGGACAGCGAAGCAGATGTATCTCGGTGAAGCTAATTATGAGCCGATTTATCGCGTGAAAAAAATTTTGAAAATTCCGGTTCTCGGAAACGGAGATATTGATTCAGCTGAAAAATTTCACGCGAAGCTGGGAAATCTCGATGGACTGATGATCGGTCGGGCGGCAGTGGCAAACCCATGGCTCTTTCGAGAAATTGAAAATTCCCTCGCAGGAAAAATTTCCCACACTCCAAAAACTTTGAAAGCGAAACTCCCCACCATCCTCAAACACGCTAAACTGATGGTAAAAATGAAGGGTGAAAAACGCGGGATGCTCGAGATGCGGAAATTTCTCGCGAATT
>JAGLJE010000131.1 GCA_023142645.1 Candidatus Altimarinota bacterium
CTTCGAAAATTTCATTCACGAGCATTCCGAGTGGCTGCACGCCCACGAATTCTGCCTCTGGATTTTTCGCAATCGTCGCATTTACTTCTTCGGTCGGGGAGAGGTATGTCGTGCCGATCGAGAAGACAATTGAAAGAAGAAGGAAGCCGGTGATGAGATTCATCACTACGCCGGCGCACACGATTACGATCCTTTTCCAGACTTTTTGTGCCGCGAAGGAGTCTTTTTCTTTTAAAAGTTTCGGTGAATGAGCATCCTCTCCTTTCATTCTCACGAAACCGCCGAGCGGCAGCCAGTTGAGCGTGTATTCGGTTTTCTTCCGATCACGGAAAAGTCGCTTTGCTTTCGGAGGCAAGCCGAGTCCGAATTCATCCACTTTCACCCCGAAAATCCGGGCAGAAATAAAGTGTCCCCATTCATGCACCAAAATTAAAAGCGAAAAAATTACGAGAAAAGCGACAATCGAAGTGAAAAGCACGCGCGTATTTTACTCGTCTTCACTAGCCTTCGCGAACTTTAAATTTGCATCACTTCTCCCTCTTTTTGTCGCGCGAGTTTTTCGATTTCCGCGTTTACGGTGTCTACTTTTTCCTGCAATTTTTTACTAAAAAGTTTCTCTTCGTCTTCCGAGATTTCTTCCGCCTCGTTGGTAGCTTTTGCCTTTTTCCGGGAATCCTCCCGAACTCGTCGTACAGAAATTCGCGCGTTTTCTGCGAATTCTCCCACGAGTTTTGCGAGTTCTTTTCTTCGTTCCTCGGTTAGCGGAGGAATATTCAAAACAATTCGCATGCCGTCGTTGTTTGGATTCAATCCCAAACGCGAATCACGAACCGCTTTTTCGACTGCAGTGAGATTCGATTTGTCCCACGGCTCGATAAAAAGCGTTTTTGGGTCGGGGACTGAAATATTCGCGATATTTCGCAGTGGTTGCCGCGCTCCGTAAATTTCTGCCTCCAAATTTTCCACGAGGCTTGCGCTTGCTCGTCCGATTTGCAAACCAGCGAGCTCATTTGTGAGGTGTCCTACTGCTTTCGTGAGTTGCGAATCTGCAAATTCGAGAAGTCCAGAAATATTCATTTTATTGAGATTAAACTCCCGACATTTTTACATTCCACCGCTTTTTTTAGCAATCCTTTTTTCTTGAAATTAAAAATGCGGGTGGGGATTCTGTTTTTTGCGAGAATTCGAAAAGCCTTCAAATCCATCACACCTAGCTTTTCCCGAATTGCGGTTTTGTAATCCACTTCTTTCAAAAGTTTTGCGTTTCCCGATTTCCGTGGATCTTTATCAAAAATTCCGTCGACATTCGTAGCTTTTACTACTAAATCACATTTCAATTCCGCTGCACGCATTGCCGCACCGCTGTCGGTTGTTACGAATGGTTTGCCGGTTCCGCCAGCGAGAATTATCACTCCTCCTTTCTCTAAAAATTTATGCGCGGTTACCGGCGAATATTTTTCTGCGAGCTCGATGGGGACGGCGACTACTGAAAAAACTTTCACTCGAATTTTTAATTTTCGCAACGCGGCAGCGAGGACGACTGCATTGAAAACGGTGGCGACCATCCCCAAAAAATCTGATTCCACACGCGGAAGGGAGGCGAGATGTTTATTGTCGCGCCACCGCCAAATGTTTCCGCCGCCGATCACAATCGCGAGCGAGACGATTTTGCTTGTGGATGCAATTTCACCTACAACTCGTTCGAGCGATTTTAAATCGACACTGCTTTTACCGAGGGATTCGCCGGAAAGTTTAAGAAGGATTTTCTTCATTTTTTCAATCTTTTAGGAACCTTTTGCTTACCGATAATTTCATTCAAGCCTTCTCGCTCTCGAATCATTTCTGCCTTTTCTCCGCTCACCAAAACTTCTGCTGGTTTCGCGCGCGTATTATAATTACTCGCCATTCCGAAACCGTACGCGCCGGTATCGAGAATTGCCAGTAAGTCTTTTTCCGCGAGTTTCGGCAGCAAACGATTGCGTGCAAATTGGTCGGTATTTTCGCAAATTGGACCGACAACCGAAATCTTTTTTGAATTTTGCGCATTCAAATTATTCGCTGGCAAAATCTCATGCCACGCGTCGTAGAGCGCCGGTCGTAGCAAAGTTTGCATTCCTGCGTCCACCCCGATGAAAGTTTTCGCTGCAGCTTTAATCGTCTGAATTTTCATTAAAATTATTCCCGCATCGCCGACGAGAAAACGACCAGGTTCAAGCATCAATTTCGGATTTCCCAAATTAAATTTTGCAACGCCCGCTGCAAAGACTTTCGCGGCTAGTTTCATAGCTTTTTCTACATTGAGAATTTTCTCATTCGTTCGGTATGGAATGCCGAGTCCGCCGCCGATGTCGATGAATTTGAATTTCACACCTGTTTTTTTCTGAATCGTGTTTGCGATCATGAGCAATTTTTCCGTGATCGCTGCGAAATAATTCTCATCCAAAACACAGCTGCCTGTCATTGCGTGCAGCCCGAATTTTTTCACTCCTCGTTTTTTCGCAAGCCTGTAAGCCGCGATCGTGTTTGTCATACTCTCTCCGAATTTCGCATCGCTGCCTGCGAAAATCAATCCGCGGATTTTTCCGCCGCTGATTCCCGGATTCACGCGCATCGAAAAAAGTGACGGTTTCCCGAATTTCAATAATCGTTTTGCGGCGGAGAGCGAATCAAGATTTATCGCTACACCCGATTTCAAACCGAATTTCAATTCTTCATCCGAGTGAAAGACGCCAGAATACAAAATTTTGTTTTTCGAAAATCCTGCTCGTTGCGCGAGTTCAATTTCGAACGGTCCGGCGGCATCCGCTCCTAAATTTTCACTCCGCAAAATCGAGAGAATCGAAAGGTTATTGTTCGCTTTCACTGCGTAAAAAAGCTGTGAATTTTCAGTTGCCGCCGCGAGAGCAGATTTCACTCGCTGCGAGTTCTCACGAATTCTCGATTCGGAATATACGTAAATAGGCGTCCCAAATTTTCGTGCGAGAAATTCCGCGGAAACATTCTCAATGAAGAGCTTCCCGCCTCGATTTGAAAGAAAATCGCGATTGCGAATGAGTTTATTCATTTTCGAGGGGATTATGTTCATCTAGCAAGAGGTTGTAATTTCGCGCTGCGATTGTGCCTACAGCTCCGGATTCGTCGAGCCTCCACGCCTCACGATAAGCCGCGAGCGCGGAATTTCGATCATCGATCTTTTCAAAATAGCGACCGAGATTGAAGTGCGGCCACGGTAGTTGTGGATCTAGACGAATCGATGATTCGAGGTAATTCTTCGCTTCTGGAAGATAACCATTCACGAGGCTTACCCAACCGGCGAGATTATGCGCGAAAGCCTCCTCTGGAAATCGCTGCTTCGCGAGGTTTGCGAGATTCCATGCATTTCTTCCATCCTTCATTTTTTCGAGATAAAGCGAGAT
>JAGLJE010000132.1 GCA_023142645.1 Candidatus Altimarinota bacterium
GTGCGCGAATCTTATGGAAAATCCAAAGATTTTGCAAACTTGATTTTCGGGTAGCGTACCAAATTCGGTTGCTAAAGTTTGAGATAGTCAAGCTTAGAAATACTACAACCGGCAATTTCCAAAGGAGCTCTGCCATTGAAATTTTGGTAGGGTTTTTTACAGTCTGTAAATTTCTGAAATCTACGCTTCAGACACCAAAGTCTGATGTAATTCTCAGCTGAAGAAATAGATTCAAAACCACACATAGATCTCAATCGACCTTTTAACTGCCTGTTCATGCCTTCCACCATATTGCTGGTTCTCGGCACATAACCTTTGGGGTATTGTAGATACATAGTGAGCTGTTCAAAATCTCGGATAAATTTATCGGATAGCTCGTTCATGGTTTTGGAAATACGAAATTGGTTTTGATTAACCATAAAATCATTCATCCGTTTACACGCCAATCCAATATCAGAGGCGTAGATGATTGAGCAAATCCGGTTTTTTAATTCAGTGATGAATTGTCTTTCTGCCAATAGTTCTTTGCAGGCAATCTTCTCGTCAAACTTGGACAAAAAATGATAGTGACATAGTTGAGTAATGATAGGTCTTCCATAGACATGCTCAGCCGCTTTACTGATTCTCTGATTACCGTCTCGTACTAGTATTTTAGTGTCATATCCATTTTCCTTGAGTTGTTGAAAATACATGACGAGATCAATCATATTCTCATTATCACCCAGACTGTAATGTGGTAAATCTCTCGTATGGAAATCCACCCCAAGTAGTACAATCATTTTATGTAAAAATCTTTCGTCTTGATACCAACCTAATCTTCTAGCTAATTTGGCAAACTGGTTCTTGACTCGAATGTAGGTACCATCAAACACCAAAATACCACCCCACTTAGGTTTAAGATTTCTAGCAACCCAAAAACTATCTTTGATTGTTTGAGCTGCTTCATTCACTGTTTTACAGGCGGTATTTTTAGTGAGGCGGTTGCGTTTCTGAATGGTACGGTAACTACTACTATCTTCCAGATGCCTACGAACGATTTCCAGTTTCTTATCTTTCTGACCAAATACAAAACTTTTCTTGCATTCCATACACAGGAATCTACCAACAGTCGACTTTTTGTTTTTACGAGTACCATTTCTTTTAGAGTGGAGGCTGTTGCAGAAAGGACAACGCAGTTTTTTTAGACATAATAAAAGTGGTTAAAAAGTCACTTATCCTAGATAATTTTCAGTTTTAATCCAACTAGAGCCAAAAAGTACCCATTACAGCAACCGAATTTGGTACGCTACCCCAGTTTTGGTAGTTGCATTTATTTGTCAAAAGTGATAGAATGCTACGAGAAAATTACTTATTAAGATGAAAACTAAAACTAAAAATAAAAAGTTCGAACAAAAAAAATTGAGCAAGCGGCTTTATAGCTTGCTCTCTGACACGAAGGTGATCTCCGACGGTGAGCGGATTTTTTGGTTGGAGAATTACCCCCGACTTTCGGGCGAGAAACAAGATGAACTTATACAAGTTGTTCTCTTGAACGAAGAAGAATTGAAACACGAAAATGATGCGCACATGAACAGGGTAGCGGAGATTGATCTGAAGTGTCTTACACAGCTTCAAAAATTCGCGAGAACAAATGGAATTAAAGCCTCGAACGAGGATGAAGAAAAAGATTTGGAAGATTTTGATGAAGATGCGATTTGGCAAGAGGTGAGGCAATTTGAATAAGTCTTAGCAAGCCATTAAGTTAAGAGTCATTAGGCTAGTAAGTTGTAAATACAAAATAGTGGTAAAATCAAAGCAATTAAATTAATAACTAAATAATTATGTCTGAAGGAAATACCACTCCGACTTCTCCGACTTCTCCAACTTTGCCACCGGCGAGTGATTCGCAGCAACCACCAGCCGAAGTTAAAGCTACGGAAGGTGGTTCAGAAAGTAATCCTGCAGCTTTCACTTTTTCGCAAAAAATCGAGCTTGTGAAGAAAAAGTACGAATACATGAATAAGCAAGGAATGGATCCGGTTGCCGCGGAAGCGGAAGCGCGGCGCAATCTCAGCTTTCCGGAGATGACTGTAGCAGAAAAAGAAGAGGCTGCCAAGCCCAACATTTTTCAGCGGATACTAAAGATGTTTGGGATTACCGCATTATTAAATCGAAAGGGAGAGGATTCGAAAAAGAAAGCGGAGCTATCTTCAAATCTGTCTGCCGAAGCCTTAAAAGAGAATGAGGAGGGCTTGACAAAAGAGGACACAAAGCCGGCGCAGCCGAATCAAGGTTTTTCATCTGTTGAAGCTCCAACGGACAAGTCAGTGGAGAATCCTGCGCCGCAAAATCCGCAACCGGAAGTGAAGCCAATCGAAAATTCGCCGACAGAAGCTTTTCCTTCCGCTGGAGATTTAGAAAATAAATCAGAAGACAAGCCACCGCAGCAGCCGCAAGTTTGATTCGTGGAGATAGGATTGAGAAATAAAATAAAAATTTAAAATAAAAATGGCTGAAATAACAAAACATGAAAATCGTCACCTCCCAGTAGATTATGCTGAGTGCTTAAAAATGGAGCACAAGGTGAGCGAGAATGCGAAAAAATTTAAGAGTTTTTTGCAAAAAGGAGTTGAAGAAGATTTGAAGCAAAATGCGAGTAACGAAAAGCTGTTCGATCAACTTGATGGCTGGGGAAACGAGCCGACGGTGGCGCAAGTTTTTTCTTTGCAAATTTTACTTTTTCGGTTGGGGTTTAATTCGGAGAGCAACATCGATGGAATTTACGCGAACAAAAGTCAGCAGGGAATTAAAGATTCGTCCGAAATTAAATTAAAAGGTAGCGAGATACAAAAAGCAGTTTTGCATTTTCAAGAAAAGTTTGGGTGCAAAGAAGATGGTCAATTCGGTCCGGAAACTTTGGCTGCTTTGAAAAAGCAGATTGAAGTGGTAAAGAAAATTAAACTGCAGGAAGAAGTGAAGAGCGAGAAAAAAGAAAAAACCGTTGAATATCTGACTGCTGGGGAGCTGCAAGAATTGAAATCAACGCGAAATCGGTTGGTGGAAGAGTTGGGTGGGCTTGCCTACAGACTGAACATTATACCAATTTTCGACAAAGAAGCTTTTAGCAAGCTCGGAATAGATACAGGCGAAATACACAATTTTGGTGACTGGGACTTTTTTGGAAAATTTTCACACGAAACGGCGGATATTGTGAGGGCGGAAAATGCATTATTTAGTAAGGCGATTAAAATTTTGAGAGAAAAAATTGAAAAAGCAGAAGCGGCGGAGACGATAGAGGAAGTGACAGAGATTGATAAAATTATCAACGATAACAGTATTTCGAAACACCAGCTTAATCCTGAGCAAAGAAAAGAATTGGGAAATGTTTTAGCTGCGATAGTTGGTGAATTGGAAGCGGTTAATGTTCATTCAAGTGACGCGGGTGGTCTCGGGGGTGTTCGTGTCAAAATAACATTGAAATTTAAAGACAAGCCTGACTCTACTTTTCACGGTAGAAGTGTAAGGGGAGCATTTAAAGAGGCACTTGAAAAAATAAAAAAGGCACTATAGTTAAGAACTATTTTCCACATAAAAGAAGGCAGCGTGTTCGAGAGAGATAACCGCCTTCATTTTGAATCCGCTTGCCTTTTTGAACTGAAATTGCCCTAGTTGTTTCATCATTCGTAATGATAACATTCTCTCCCCGAAAGCTGCCTCGCACTCAAGAGGCAGCTTCCGAAGAAAAAAATCGGATTTTCTTTCGAGAAGCGGATGACGGAAATTCATCCAAATTTTGAAAGAAGAAGAAATTGTAGCAGCTGAAAAAAGGTTTGTCAACTTTTGAAATGAACTTTTTTCCTCGCGTCAAAAATCCAAAAAACGAGAATTCGCTCGGAACAGTTTTTCAAAAATAAAAATGAAAA
>JAGLJE010000133.1 GCA_023142645.1 Candidatus Altimarinota bacterium
ATGACTTTCAATGTCAACACTTCACCGCTGGCTGGTCGGGAGGGTAAATTTGTAACAACGCGGCAAATCCGCGATCGTCTGCACCGCGAGTTGGAAACGAATGTCGGTCTGCGTGTCGATGCGATTCCAAATTCCGACAGCTACCAAGTTTCCGGTCGAGGTGAATTGCACTTGGCAGTCTTGATCGAAAATATGCGCCGTGAAGGATTCGAGTTGGCAGTTGGTCGACCTCAAGTCATTCTCCATGAAGAAAATGGCGTAAAACAAGAGCCTCTCGAACAAGTTATTATAAATATTCCTGATGAAATGTCTGGAGTAGTGATCGAAAAAATGGGTAAGCGTAAAGGTGAAATGCGTGACATGCGATCTAGCGAGGGCTACACTCGCATTGAATTCGAAATCCCCACGCGGGGGCTAATCGGTTATCAGTCAGAATTTATCCGTGATACGCGCGGCGAAGGGACGCTCGATCACATTTTCCTCAAATACGATGATTGGCGGGGTTCGATTCCTGCTCGCATAAATGGTGTCCTCGTCAGTCAAGAGCAGGGTACTTCGATGGGCTATGCTTTGTCGAATCTACAGGAGCGGGGAGTATTATTCATCGGTCCGCAAACTGAAGTTTATGAGGGCATGATTATCGGGGAAGCTTCGCGTCCTGGTGACATGGTAGTGAATCCATTAAAGGGTAAGAAGCTCACCAATGTTCGTGCTAGCGGCACTGACGACGCGCTCAACCTCACCCCTCCACGCAAACTCACTCTCGAGAATGCAATTGAATATGTGGCGGATGATGAGCTGGTCGAAGTGACTTCAAGCAAAATCCGCTTACGAAAAAAATTACTGAAAGAACACGAGCGGCGGAGAGAGAAATAGAATGTTCAATTTACAATGTGCAATGTTCAATGTGTTTGAACCACCCACCTCTACTTTCCATTTTGTACATCTGTTGGCGGCTTTTGGAAAATTTCTTTACAATTACGGTGATACGGTAATGGCTCAAACATCCCGACCAATTTAACCCCATCAAGATGACGACTAAACAACATTTCACTTCTGAGGATGCTGCGGAGATTGCACGGCAGCTTGAGATTGATTTCACGCAACGGAAGTTCGTCCTCGAATCTTTCCAGCGAGGAATGGATGTCGAGCTTGAACACGGTACCGTTGATTCCCATACGAATGTGAGCAACGATGATCCGCTTATCACGGGCAAAATCGCGCTCGCGCATCTCAACGAGTTTCCCGATTATTACGAGCGGCTCGACAAAATGGAGGAAGAAGCAGAGGCTTTTTGGGAGGCGCAAAAAGAAAGCGAGTAGCTTTTACCACCCGCTTTCCAAATTCTCAATTTTTATTCCACACGCTTTTTTTGCTGCGGCTTTGCCAAGACTTTTTTGAAATCGCCATCGAACTCATCCAAGAAATTTTTCATCTCGACCACATCTGCCGGTGAAATTTTGCCGACCGCTACTTTCGAAATTTGCCTTTCGCGCTTCGCGATTTTCTGTCGGAAGTTACGGATGCTCATAGCTACGAGCGTAGCGGAATTGCAATGTAAACAGTGTGCAGAAAACAAACCCCGATCTCCGGTGATGTCCACCACATCTACCGTCTCACCCGCGAACCGCTTCCCGCATTTCGGGCAAGTAAGAGTGGTAGCCACATTTTTGACGATTTCGGTAAGGTGAGAAAGTTTCATACCTGCTGAAGTTTATACTCCTTCGTATTGTTTTGCGAGGTCTGTTTTAACGTTTTTTAAGAGTTATTTGAATTTATTTTTTTGGAAGTAAAAAGGAAGCGAGCTTAATCCTCTTTTTTTAGTTTGTCAATCCCTCTTCGAATTCGCTCCAAGCTTTTTTCTTTTCCGAGTGTGTCCGCCATCTCCCACACGCCCGGTGAAAATTTTTCGCCGGTGAGCGCGACCCGCAACGGCCACAGCATCTCTCCATTTTTCACTCCAAGTTTTTCAATTAAATCGAAAAGCACAGTTTGAATTTCATCCTCACTCCAATTTTCGACTTTCTCCAAAATTGGCAGCGATTGTTCGAGTGTGAATCGCGCCTTCGCGCGATCAACTTTCATTTTTTGATTCTCAAAAAGCGCGGTTTCGAATTCGATTTCTCCAAAAAAATAGTGGAGAAAATCATTCGCCTCTCCAAAAAATTTCATCCGCTCGCTCGCGAGTTTCACCGCTTTTTTCAGAACTTCTTCATCGTCAATCTTGAAGTTAAGGAAGGGTTTCACGTTTTCTGCTAATTTTTCAGCCGAAAGCTGCCGCAGATAATGCGAATTGAAAAAATTCAGCCGTTCCAAATCGAAAACCGCACCTGCTTTCGCGACATGTTTGAAATCGAATT
>JAGLJE010000134.1 GCA_023142645.1 Candidatus Altimarinota bacterium
TCGATCTTGAAAAATTGGAAATCGATAAAATTTCTCGTGAGACTTTGAAAGATGCGGGACTAATCCGCAAAATTAAAAATCCAGTCAAAATTCTCGGCAGCGGAAAACTCACGAAAAAATTAATCTGTTTCGTGGATGCTGTTTCGAAGAGCGCGCGGGAATCAATAGAGAAAGCGGGCGGATCAATTGAATTAAAAATGAAGAAGAAAGCTGCTGAATCTTCAGTGAAAAAAGTTGATTAAAGAAATTCGAAATTTAAAATTTTTACAAAATGAACTACTTCCGAAAAATTTTCCAGGCTCCCGATCTCCGCAAAAAAATTCTTTTCACAATTTTTGCAATCGCGCTTTTTCGCATTGCCGCTCACATCACCGTACCCGGAGTCGAAGTAACGGCTTTGCAGGGACTTTTCGAGCAGAATGAGTTGCTCGGAGTATTTTCAATTCTGACCGGCGGTAGTTTGGAGAATTTTTCGATTGTTTTGATGGGACTCACGCCGTACATCAACGCTTCGATCATCATGCAACTGATGACGGTCGTGATTCCGCAGTTGGAAGAACTGTCGAAAGAGGGCGAGCAGGGACGCAATAAAATTAATTCGTACACTCGCTGGCTTACTTTTCCGCTCGCGTTTTTACAAAGCTACGGAATGATTATTTTGCTAAACAGAAGCGCAAGCGCAGGCGGGGCGGAGTTGATTCCGGGAGTTGAAAATCTAAATGTAATCTTGCCAATTATGCTCACGATTTCGGCAGGTACGATTTTTTTGATGTGGCTCGGCGAAATGATGACGGAAAAAGGCATCGGCAACGGAATTTCGATGCTAATTTTTGCGTCGATTGTTTCCGGAATTCCACCGGTACTCGGTCAAACCCTCGGCATCGCGCAGTTCGATAAATCGAAGCTTATTCCATTCGTGATTCTGCTGGCAATCACGGTCGCACTTACAATTTTCGTAGTGCTTGTGACAGAAGGAGCGCGACAAATTCCGGTGAATTACGGAAGTCGGCTGGGTGCGCGTGGCACACAATCCGCTCTACCGATCCGAGTCAATCAAGCCGGAATGATTCCGATTATCTTCGCGGTGAGTTTGGTCACTTTTCCAACAATTATCGCGCAGTTTTTACAAAATTCCGTGAATCCGGTAGTGAAAGCAATTTCCACCTTTATCTTGAATAATCTGAACGGTGCTTCTCCCGGTTTTCTCTACATCCTGCTTTATCTCGTTTTCATCATCGCGTTCACTTATTTTTATGTTTCGATTACTTTTGATCCGAAAAAAATTGCAGAAAATATCCAAAAGCGCGGAGGTTTCGTTCCAGGTATTCGACCGGGGCGGGAAACGGCAGAATTCCTCGCGGGTGTATCAAGTCGATTAAATTTATGGGGAGGGTTGTTTCTCGGTTTCGTCGCGGTACTGCCAATCGTACTCACGAAGTTTTTCTCCACACAAAGTTTTGGCAGCGTGCCTCTACTAATTTCCGGCGCGGGACTGATAATCGTGGTAGGCGTAATTTTAGAATTGATCCGACAAATCAATACGCAGTTGATCATGCACGATTACGATAAGTT
>JAGLJE010000135.1 GCA_023142645.1 Candidatus Altimarinota bacterium
CCCCGATTTGTCAGGATACTGGCTTCCCGACTTTTTTCGTAAAAGCGGATCCTTCGAGTTGGAAAAAAATTGAAAAGGCGATTCACTTCGCGGTTCGAAAGGCGACGAAGGAGGGGACTCTTCGACCGAACGCGGTTGATTCGGTGACTGATGAGAATGTCGGCAACATTCCAAAAATTGAATTTGAAGTTAGTAGTTCTCCAAAAATTAAAATTGCGTTGTTGCTGAAGGGTGGAGGGAGTGAAAATGTTTCCGCGCAACTTTCGCTGCCGATGCAAACTGATTTCGGTCCCGCGTACGCGGGACGGAATTTAGAGGGTGTGAAATTGGCGGTCATCCAAATTCTCAAAAATGCGGGCGGGAAAGGCTGTCCTCCCGGAATTATTTCGGTCGTGATTGGTGGCGACCGCGTTTCCGGTTTCGCGCTCGCGAAGAAAAATTTACTCAAAAAAATCGGAGAGGAAAATCCGAATCTAAAATTAAAAAAACTGGAAGCCGAAATTCTCACTGCTGCCAACAAATTAAAAATCGGCGCGGGCGGTCTCGGCGGTCACGCGACGCTCCTCGATTGCAAAGTCGATTCCCTCCATCGCCATCCTGCGAGTTTTTTCGTCTCGCTCGCGTACTCTTGCTGGGCGTGTCGGCGAGGAGAAGTCGTCCTCGATTCACGCGGAAAAATTATCTCCGATGATTTCTCGAAAAAAGTTTTGCGTGAAGACTTGAGGCTAAAAGAAATCAAAAAAATTCGGCTGCCAATTTCCGCGGCGGAAGTTCGGAAATTGAAGGCAGGGGAGGTAGTTTCGGTTTCGGGAAAACTTTTCACGGCTCGCGACCGTGTCCATGAATTCGCAATCAAAAAAAAGTTGCCGAAAAAATTGGAAGGACTCGGCGTGTTTCATTGCGGTCCAATTGCTCTTCAAACAGAAACCACTCGACAAGCTCGGGGCAAATTTTCTAAGAAAATTTGGCAATTTATCGCGGCAGGTCCGACGACTTCCGCGCGGCTGGATTCTTTCACTCCGAAATTTATCGAAAAAACAGGAGTACGGCTTTTAATCGGCAAAGGCGGGATGGGAGAATCGACTGCATGCGCACTGCGAAAATTCGGCTGCGTGTATCTCCACGCGATTGGTGGAGCAGCGGCTTTTTACGCGAATTCAGTCAAAAAAGTTCACGGCGTAGATTTTCTCGAAGAATTCGGAATGCCGGAGGCTATGTGGGAAATCGAGGTGGAGGATTTTTTGGCGGTGGTGGGGGAAGTAACTTAAAACTTGGAACTTAGAATGAAGAAATTCAACCCAAGAGTCAGAATAAGTATTAAAAGAAAATAATCAAGTGAATCATGGTTTATTAGATGATAGTGAGAGATATAAAAAGAAGGAGACTGAGTCAAGACAATTGATTTTAAAATTATAAAATGATAAAATGCCATTCTAGTAAATTAAATGTTATTTAAAATGTCACCAAGATTTCTTAGAGATCGTGTGATTGCTTACAAGAAGGGAGATATTTATCTCGCTGTATCTTTGGAATTTGATTTGCTCGCTGAAGGAAAAACAATTAAAGAGGCTTTAGATAGGTTGCATGACGCTGTTTTAGGGTATTTGAAAATTTGTTGCTCAGATAATGAACTAGATGAAGAAATTTACCGTAAAGCACCTAAAAAATACCAAAATTTGTATGATTTATTTATTGAGATAGATGCCAAAAAGAGAAAAAAGGATGCCGAAAAAAAGAAAGAAGATCAGTTAAGAAGGCGAGAAATTTACACCAGTCAGTCGACTTACCCAACCACACTTCTTTGTCATGCCTAAAGCTAGACCTGTTACACCAGAAGAATGTGAAAGAGTGGCTTTGTTTTTAAGGTTTCAATTTAAAAATCAAGTAGGTTCACATAAACATTTCAAAAAAGAAGGTGTTGGAAAAGTAACCATTCCACAATATAAGGAAATCAGTGGTGATTTGTTTAGATGGATATGTAGGCAGTTAAAAATAAGCAAGAAAAAGTTTTTTGAGATTCTTGAAAATTATTGTTAAACAGTTTTTTTGATATAAATCTAATTTACTATAAAACCACCTTCATCCTCTCCTTTCCTGCGAGGATTTTATTCAAAGCGTTCACATAGCTCCGCACGCTCGCGACTACGATATCCGTGTGGCTGCCTTTTCCTGTGTAAGTTCTGCCGTCCGCTGTTTCCACTTTCACCGCGACGGTTGCTTGCGCGTCGATGCCTTCGCTTACTGCATCCATTCGAAATTCTAATAGCTTCACTTTTTCGCCGATAATTTTATTTACCGCTGAATATGCTGCATCTACCGGACCTGTTCCGCCTGATTTTTTCCGGAATTTTTTGCCATCCGAGCGTTTCAATATTACTTCCGCCCGCGGCTTTTTCTTAGTTCCGGAAATTACTTCCACGCCGTCCACGATCCATTCCGCCGCCGCCTCGCTGATTTCATTCAAAACGAGCGCTTCCAAATCTTCATCGAAAATTTCCTTCTTTTTGTCTGCTAAAAGTTTGAAGCGTCTGAAAGTTTTTTCAATCTCTTTTTGTGAGAGTTCGAAGCCGAGCTCAATCATCCGTGCTATCAGTGCTGCTCGTCCGGAGTGTTTCCCGAGCACCAATTTATTTTTGTCCAAGCCGATATCCTGCGCTTTCATGATTTCGTAAGTTTCGCGTTTCGCGAGAATGCCGTGTTGGTGAATGCCGCTTTCGTGTGCGAAAGCATTCGAGCCGACGATCGCTTTATTCGGTGGGACGACGAAACCGGTGAGGCTGCTCACGAGTCTGCTTGTACGATAAATTTCTTTCGCTTTCACATTAGTTTTCAGGTTTCGAAAAACATCCTTCCTTGTTCGAATCGCCATCACGATTTCTTCGAGACTTGTGTTGCCTGCTCGCTCGCCGATACCATTCACTGTGCATTCGATTTGCCGCGCACCATTTCGCACTGCCGCAAGTGAATTCGCCACCGCGAGTCCGAGGTCGTCATGGCAATGAACCGAAATTACCATTCCACGAATTCCGCGCGTGTTTTTCCGAATGTTTTTAATAAATTCTCCGAACTCTGCCGGAGTCGCGTAGCCGACAGTATCGGGAATATTCAAAGTTTTCGCGCCGGCTTTTATCGCGGATTCGAGAGCTTTCCACAAAAATTTCGGATCGGATCGTGAGGCATCTTCAGGACTGAATTCCACATCGTTGCATTTCAATCGCGCGAACTTCACCATTTCCGCAATTTTCGCGAGAGCCTCTGCGCGTGTCATTTTCAGTTTGAATTTCAAATGCAGATCGCTCGTCGCAAGGAAAGTGTGAATCCGTTTTTTGCGCGCCGGTCGAATTGCTTCGAAAGCCGTTTGAATATCTTTCTCCACCGCTCGCGCGAGTCCGCAAATCGTTGTTTTTTTCGCCGCTTTCGCGATTGCATGAACCGCACGGAAATCATCCGGCGAAGCAATTGGAAATCCTGCTTCGATGATATCTACTCCCAATTTTTCGAGCTGTTTCGCAATTTTCAATTTTTCTTCGTGATTCAAGCTCGCGCCGGGGCACTGCTCGCCGTCGCGGAGAGTCGTGTCGAAGATTTTAATTATTTGAGACATATAATTTATGCGTTTATTTTAAACCAAAAACCCCCTCGAATTCGAGAAGGTTTTTTAAATTATTTTCAAATCCTTTATTTTCCTCTCTTGTGCTCCAAAGCATGGAAGTGGTGGCCGATCGCCCAATGAGGAATCATCACAAAAAGACCAGTGATAATTCTCGTGAGCGGAGTGATGATGTAGGCTGCATCGAAAGTCGCATTGAGGAAGAGTACGCTCAATAAATATTCGAGCAGACCGTAAACTCCAGTAGATACGATTACGAGACCGATGAGGGCTGCGATGTAAACATAAACTGCTTTCATCGACTTGAAGGGGGCGGAAGACATGTTCGCAAATTTAAAAAGAAAATAAAAAATAACGAGAGTAAGTGCTCCCGCAAAAAAAAGGAGTGGAAGGATACCGATGCCGTGAAAATTAACTCCAACCTGCATCGGAGGTAAGTTTAGGAAAGTTTCCTCTCGCGAGCAAATAAAATGTTCATCGGGTATTTTGCTAAAATGTTCGTATGCAAAAAATAATTTCCGGCAGTGCGCAGATTTTCGCACAAAACGATATCGACACCGATTTAATCATTCCTGCGAAGTACCTCACGACTTCCGATTCAGTCGAGTTGGCAGCACACGCTCTCGAGGCGATCGATGGAGAAAAACTAAAATCTGTCGAAAATCCTATTGTCGTCGCTGGCAAAAATTTCGGTTGTGGCAGTTCACGCGAACACGCGGTGTGGGCGCTCGCGGGAACGGGAGTTGTCGCTGTCATTGCCGAAAGTTTCGCGCGGATTTTTTTCCGTAATTCCGTAAATTTCGGTTTGTCGACTTTCGTGATTCCCGATGCTTCGAAAAAATTCGCAGAGGGAGATGCGATTGAAATCGATTCAAAAAATTCAAAAATTAAAAATTTAACGCAAAAAACCGAACTTAAATTCGAGCCGCTGCCACGATTTTTAAATGAAATCGTGGAAGCAGGAGGACTTTTGAATCAAATCTGATGGCTTTAAATTTTCTCCACAATCACGGTATCCTCGGAATCAACGCGCGGAATTTAGAATATCTTCGTCCGTTCAATCGTAAAAAGGCGGTACGAATGGCGGATTCCAAACTCGCTACGAAACAGTTTCTTTCGACGCGTGGGATTCCTGTTCCGAAACTGATTGCCGCGATTCGCGATCATTCCGAGCTCGAGAAATTCGATTTCAGCGCGCTACCCGACTCGTTCGCTCTCAAACCAAATGCTGGATACGGTGGCGAGGGAATTATCGTAGTTAAAAATAAAATTCTCGATGGTGTATGGCAAAAAGTTGGTGACGATAAAATTACCGAAACTGAACTTTACGAGCATGCGAATGATATTCTCGATGGAGAGTACTCGATCGCGAATTTACCTGACATCGCTTTTTTTGAGTTGCGTGTGGATTCCGTCGAATTCATCCCGGGATTGGAAGTTGAAGGTCTGCCGGATGTTCGTGTGATTGTTCATAATCTCATTCCGGTAATGGCAATGCTCCGCATTCCTACACACGAGAGCGGTGGAAAGGCGAATGTACATCTCGGTGGGATCGGTCTCGGTATCGATTTAGCTAGCGGCAAAACTACGTACGCGGTCTGCTTTAATAAGCTTTTAAAAGAGCTTCCCGGCGGGATTCCCGCAGCTGGACATGAGATTCCGCATTTCAACGAAATTCTTCGTATTGCGAGCGAGGCGCAAATTCATACGAATCTCGGCTATCTCGCCGCCGATCTCGTGATTGATCGAAAAGATGGACCGGTTTTGCTCGAAGTGAACGCGCGTGCCGGTTTAATGGTGCAGATTGCCAATCTCGCTCCACTCAAAAAACGGCTGGAGCGAGTGAGGGGACTGAAGGTCGAGTCACCCGAGAAAGGAGTGAAGCTCGGCAAGGAGCTTTTTGGGAAATCTAAAATTAAAAAGAAAAAACACCCGAAGAAAAAGGTGGTTAATTATATCGAGGCGTGTGAAATTCTTTTAAAAGACGGCGGTCATCGTGCTAAAGCCGAACTCGATCCAACTCACGAGACTACCGCGATTGATTCCGTCCTCGCGGAAAAATTGAAACTGCCGATGGTAGGCGAGAGCGAAAAAGAGGTGCATCTCAAAATTATTATCGGCGAGGAGCGGATTACCACCGTTGCCGAGAAAGAAGATTTGTCCGCGGCGGATTACAAAATTATTCTCGGAAGAAGGGACCTCACGAATTTTCTTATCAATCCCGCCTCGCGGGAGGAGAAAATTCTGCCGAAAGAAAAAAAGACAGATTCAGTGGAAATTAGCCCTCGAGATATCTCGGTGGATTTTCGTGTACTCGATAAAAAGCTGATGGAAATCGATCGAAAAATAAAGTTGCTGTATTTTTTGAAACCGATAAATTTGCTTTCCGAAAAAAAGAAATTTCTTGCTTCGAAGAATTACAATCCGTTTTTCCACTACCGTGAGCTGAAATTTGATTCGCAAAAATTGCTTACGGAGCTTAACTCAATCGAAACTCCCAACACCCCGATTGGCGCGATTTTTCGTGATAAAAAAATTGAAATCAAAAATAAGCTCGAACTTTTGAAAGCAATCGGCAGCGAAGAATTTACCGAAAAATCAAGACAGCTTTATGGTTTCCCTGATTCCGAAACGATTGCGGCTGCACGCGAAAGTCTCGCAAAAAAACCGAAGAAATTTTTTCCGGAGAAATCCATTCTTGATTCAGAATTTGCGAAAAAGGAATTTGAAAAAACTTTCGTGAAATACGGATTGAAATGGCGGGTGGTTTTGAAAGATGACATCACGGCGGACGCGATCGCAGGAAAGCGCGACACACTTTTTCTTCGCCGCGGAGCACTATTTTCTCCGGAAAGATTGCGGGCTGTAATCGCCCATGAAATTGAAACTCATATTCTTCGCGCAGAGAATGGGAAACGACAGCTATTTGAGATTTTCTCGCGTGGCACGGGCAATTATCTTGAGACGGAGGAGGGATTGGCTGCCTACAATCAAAATTTAACATTGCCGAAAAATTCAGAAAAAAGATTTTGGTCGGCGATAAACTTGCTTGCGGTGGTGGAGGCTGCGGGAAAATCTTTTCACGAGGTTTTCGAATTTGTGAAGGAGAAAGGATTCGATTCCGAGCGCGCATGGAAAACGGCGGTGAAAATTAAGCGGGGTTTGCGAGATACCGCTGCGGCGGGTGGTTTCACGAAAGAGGCGATTTATTTTTCCGGACTTCGAAAAATCGAAAAGTTTGTGGCAGATGGAGGAGACTTGCGGAAGTTATACATTGCAAAAATTAAAATCGAAGATCTCGAAATTCTCACGAAAATTCCGGGATTCCGTGATGTGAAGCTGATACCGGAGTTTTACGAAGATTGATTTGCCGAAAAAAAATTCTTGAGTTCTTCGGCTGTGAATCATGGATTTTTCTCGACTATGTTTTTGTCCGCGGATTTTTCTTTCCGCGCCATTTTCGAAAATATCTCCATGCGTCGCGGAGATGTTGTCGGAGTGTCCATTTTTTGAAAAAGGTGAAGAAACCGCCTGCCGAGCAGCGAATTCCGTCGGCGGTGACTACCGCTTCTGGGAAATAAATCACTTCTTTTTCATTCCCCCATGTCCGCCAACAAAAATCAG